>JAGAXP010000065.1 GCA_017940955.1 Oribacterium sp. | reverse complement strand
TAGGGCTAAGCTGTAAGTGCTGTAAAGCATTCAGGTGATAGTTACTAATAGGTCGAGGGCTTGTCCAAAATGGCTGGAAAGGTTAGAGGTTTAGATGGATTACTGAGAATGATTCATAAATGGTATGCTGTTTTGAAGGTATGATTACCTTATTCATAGATATATTAGAGCTTTCTGACTATAGTAGTTGGAAAGCTTTTTTTATTTTGTCATGATATATTGTGCTTATCCTTCTTTTCTTTTTACACCAGACTTATTTATTAAAAGAATTAATGTCATATTCGATGGATAATAATGTGTGGATATCAGAAAAAGTATTCTGATTAAGGGCATAGAATATTTCTTATAACAAAGATATAAGTATATATATTATCTGGATGACGATATTTGAATTATAATTCAAATATCTAATGATAGTTGATTGTGTAAGTATATATAAAGGAGAAGCGATATGAGAAAATTTAGAACAGTATTTATGCGTGGCGGTACATCTAAGGGTTGTTTATTCAAGAAAGAAGATCTTCCTGCTGACAAAGCCGAATGGGATGATATCTTTCTTGAGGTTATGGGAAGTCCCGATCCCAAGCAGATTGATGGTATGGGTGGAACTGTTTCTTCCAACAACAAAATTGTAATCATATGGAAATCAGAGGAAAAGGATGTAGACATTGAATATCTGGTTGGCCAGGTTATAGTTGGAAAACGTCAGGTGGATTATAAATCAAATTGCGGTAATATGACTGCTGCAGTTCCGGCATTCTGTGTTGAAGAAGGTATGGTTGATATTAAGGAGCCGGTAACAACTGTACGTATGCTTAATAAGAATACGGATAAATACATTAATGTCGATGTACCGATCGATCCTGAAACACATACATTTGCTCAGGACGGTGATTGTGAAATTGCAGGAGTTGACGGAACAGCTGCTGAATTAAAGGTGGATTTTCTTAATCCTGCAGGTTCTAAAACAGGTAAGCTTCTTCCTACCGGTAATGTTCTGGATGTATTGGATATACCCGGTCTTGGAAAGATCGAATCTACCATAATTGATGTGTCAAATCCCATCGTACTTGTAAGGGCAGAAGATTTAGGTATGAAGGGAACAGAGCTTCCTGAAGAGATCAATTCTAACAGCGAAGTAATGGATAATCTTGAGAAAATCCGCGGTACTGCCTGCGTTATGATGGGACTGGCCAAGGATCTTAAAGAAGCTACCGATAATCAACCCGGTGTTCCGAAGGTTGGATTTGTTACTGCTCCAAAGAATTTTGTTGATATTGAAGGGAAAGACGTAGATGCAGGAAAGATGGATGTCTGCGCCAGAGTCATTTCTGTTTTCAAATGTCATAAAGCTATACCTCTTACAGCAGCAAGCTCAGTATCTACGGCAGCCTTTCTTGAGGGCACTATAGTAAATCAAATTGCTCCTGTAAAGGGTGGTCAGACAACCGTCAGAATAGGTCATCCAAGCGGAATTATGACTATGGTTCCTACAGTTATCAAGGAAGGTAATGATCCGGCCGGATACAAGATTCCCGGTGTTGCAGTTCAGAGAACAGCCAGACGTATAATGGACGGATATGTATATATCAGAAATTAATCTACAGTATTATTAATGAATTTACAGAGAGACCGGCACCGGCTTAAGTATTATTACAGATATACTTTTGACAGCCAAATATAACAGTTCAGCCGTGACATAAGCCGGCTCTGTCCTTTATGTACCACGGCTGAACTGTTATAACCAAATAATTTAAATTATATTTAAATCCAAACAATCTATAGATATCTTCTATGATGTGCTTTAGAATAGAATTGACACTAAAGGATAAATATTAGAATTCATAAACTTGCTATGCTATTTTATCCTTTGCAGAGTTGATTTCTGACAGGCGCTTTTTTCAATGGTAGCCGGTTAGATTGACATCTGTATGTCAGATATAAACGGTGAAAAACATGCGTTTATAGATCCGGTTAGACGTGCATCTGTGTAGTCAGATATTAAGGCTAAAAAACAGCATTAATAGATGAGGAGGAGAAATGATTCTATGGATTTTAGAGAGTTGACTTATATTACTGCGGTTGCGGATTATCATTCTGTAACGGAAGCTGCAAAAAAACTTTATATATCCCAGCCTTCCTTGAGTTATATAATTTCCAGGGTTGAAGAAGATATGGGTGTAAAACTTTTTGACAGAAAAACAAATCCCATAAGTCTTACCTATGCAGGGGAACGATATGTAAAAACCGCAAGGCAGATACTTGTTTTGAAGGATAATCTGAGACGTGAGCTATCTGATATAGGTCATGGTCAAAAGGGACGTATAAACATTGGTATACCCACAGAAAGAGCCGGATATATGCTTCCTAAGGTTATAGGCAGATTCAGGGAAATATATCCAAATGTCGAAATATATCTTCAGGAGTCAAAATCAGAAGAAATAATTAATAATCTGATGAATGACAAAATAGCCTTTTGCGTTTTGCCGGGTGGTGATAATCATTTACCACCGGGGGTCAGAACTGAATATATTTATACAGAGAGGCTTTATCTTGTTACTTCAAAAGATATGATTGCTTCAGAATGGATCAAAGATCCTTTAACGGAGGGAGATTATCCACGGGTTGATTTTGAAAAATTATCGGAGCTGCCGTTTATTATTCTGAAGAGAGGACAGTATATCAGAAGAAAGGTCGATGCTGTCTTCAAGAGATATGATTTTATACCCAAGGAAGTTATGGAGGTATCCAGCTGCATATCGGCTACTCAGCTTGCAAGCTCCGGTCTTGGCATAACCATTGTTCCGGAAAGAGCCATTGAACCCTTTAAAAATCCTGATTTTAATGTCTATAATTTCAGTGATGAAGAAGACTCATGGGATGTGAATGTGGTTTATAAGGACGGTATTTATCTTGATGAAGCAGAGCGGGCATTGATTAAAACCATGAAGGAAGCATTCGCTGACAAAGCAGTTAAAAAATAATGATAAACAGTATGTTCGATCAGATACAGCAGCTTTGGTATGACAGATGTCAGATAAATAATATCGTATAAAAAGTATTCAAATCGATATATTTTACTTATGGGAACAACGCCTTTATAATCGTATTTAGATTATGAAGGTGTTGTTATTTGTATAAGGAGCAGATATGGTCAGACTGATTGAACATGGAGTTTTTATAGACAAGTCTTATAATGTGATTTTGGGAGCGGATAATTTCGGGAATGTTGAAGAAGGCCGTAAAAAAACCATGGCTTATAAGATCCTGAAAAAACATAATCACAGCGGTAACATGGAGCAGCTTAAGCTTAAATTTGACTGCATGGTGTCACCGGATAACAACTATGTAAACATTCTGCAAACAGCCAAAGCTTCAGGACTCAAAAAGTTTCCGATGCCTTATGTACTGTCCAATTGTCACAATACATTATGTGCTGTAGGTGGAACCATACTTGAGGATGATCATGCTTTTGGATTGTCCAATGCAAAAAAATTCGGAGGAATATTCCTTCCGCCATACAGAGGAGTACTGCATCAGTATATGCGTGAAATGATGGCCGGAGGAGAAAAAATGATCCTTGGTTCAGATTCACATACAAGATACGGTGCTCTCGGTACCATGGGTATAGGAGAAGGCGGCGGTGAGCTTGTAAAACAGCTGGTGGGACAGACCTATGATATAGCATATCCCCAAATTGTAGGCATTAAACTTTTCGGAAAGCCCAAACCCGGTGTAGGACCGATGGATGTGGCACTTGCTTTGATTGCAAAGACATTCGCAAACGGATTTAATAAAAATAATGTACTTGAAATAATGGGCCCCGGAATCAGGAACCTTTCCATGGAATTCCGAATGGGTATCGATGTAATGACAACGGAATCGGCAGCATTAAGCTCCATATGGGAAACAGATGAGCTGACGGAGCAGTATCTGGCTGAGCATGGAAGAGCCGGGGAGTACAAGTGCCTCCGTATCGAAGAAGGTGCCTACTATGACAAGTTTATCGAAATAGATATGGATAATGTTGAGCCCATGATTGCACTGCCTTTCCACCCCTCACATGCTATGCCTATACGTGTGTTTAAATCCGACATGACAAACATATTGAAGGAGATCGAAGAAGAAGGCAACAGGATAAAAGGTAACCATGGCGAACCCTTCAGGATCATGAATCATATTAAGGATGGTGAATTCTATCCGGACCAGGCATTGATATCAGGCTGCGCAGGCGGACTCTTTGAGAATATAGTAGCTGTAGCGGATATCCTGAAGGCAGGTCTTAATGATGACATTTACGGTATTCCGGGCAATAAACTGAATCTTCATGTGAATCCTGCATCCCTTCCTGTTATGGAAGACCTGATGACAAAAGGTATAGGATCGGAGCTTGCTGTTTCAGGTGTGACCATGAGACCATGCATATGCGGTCCCTGCTTCGGCGTCACCGATGCACCGGCAGATAATCAGATCTCTATCAGACATGTAACAAGAAACTATCCAAACAGAGAAGGCAGCAAACCCGGTCAGGGACAAATGTCCGCAGTATGCCTGATGGATGCCCGCTCAATAGCTGCAACAGTAAGAAACGGCGGAAAACTCACCGGAGCAGATGAACTTAAGGACATAAACTACCGTGAACTTAAGCACACATTCAACAGAAAGATATATGAAAAACAGGTCTTTGATAATTACGGACATGAGAACCCTTCGGAAGAACTGATTAAGGGACCAAATATCGCTGACTGGCCTGAAATGGCTCCCCTGAAAGATCATATCCTGCTGAAGGTTGCCGGCTCCTATAAAGGCTCAGTAACAACTGACGAACTTATCCCATCCGGAGAAGCCAGCTCCTACAGATCAAATCCCGAAAAAATCTCCGGCTTCACCATGATCTCCAGAGACCCTGAATATGTTGGCAGAGCAAAAGCCCTGAGAACTATAGAAACAGCTTTAAACCTTGACAGAAAAGCCGGTAACATAACCCTTGGTTCTATCATGATATCTGATCAGATAGGAGACGGCTCCAGCCGCGAACAGGCAGCCTCCTGCCAGAAAGTCCTCGGCGGTTTTGCCAACCTGGCCAACGAATACTCCACAAAACGCTACCGAAGCAACCTCATAAACTGGGGCATCTTACCATTACGTACAGAAGAACCCCTGGATATACCCGTCGGAACATATCTCTTTATTTCGGACATAAAAGAAATACTAAGAAGCGGCAGAAGCGAAGTTGAGATACAAATCCTGAACGATAAATTCGACATCTATACCGAAAACGACATAAAAAACCTTGATTTCAGTGAAATCGAAAGCTATGCCATAAACACCATAAAAGCGACTCTTGACGTACTTACTGATGAGGAAAGAAACATACTTCTTTCAGGCTGCTTGATTAATCATTACAAAGGTTAAAAATATTTAGCAGTAAATTTCGAAATAACGTGAAGAAAATGCAGGGGATGTGCGGCTAGGCTTGCGAGTTGAAAGAACACCCGGCCCTGTCATGTACGAACCGGCTGCACGTCAGTGCATCCGGGGCGAACATGACAGGGCCGGGTGTCCTTTCAATCTCGTGGGCCGTCGCGCATCCCCTGCATTTTCTGTCCCATTCCATAATGAATAACAATCCCCCGGTTATATAACTCATTCCAAAAAATAATAAAAGACATGCTTGACACGTCCTTAAATGAGGTATATCATAAGACACATAAGAAAAAGGACACAACAAACAAGTCCTAAACAAAGCATAAAGTCAAAGTTGAGTCTGCAATTCATTTAAAGACGAGATAAAACAACAAATGATTCAAGACCCGATATAACGACAAAATATTAAAGCAATGGGGCGGGAGGTAAACTATGAGAGCAACAGATAATAAGGCAATGAAGACAGTTACATTCTTTATGGGTGACGGTATCGGACCTGAGATTTCAGATTCTGTATTTGCAGTATTCCAGGCGGCTCATGTTCCCGTTAAGTTTGATATATACAACGTAGGTGAAGCAGAGTACAACAGAAACGGAAAGCTTATTCCGGACGAGGCATTCGCTTCCTTCGAGAAGACAAAGGTTCTTTTAAAGAGCCCCATCACAACACCGGTTGGTAAGGGATTCCGTTCACTGAATGTTACCATGAGAAAGAAATACGATCTCTACGCAAACTTCAGACCTGCAAAGTCAAATCCGGCAGTAGTTACTCCGTTCCCAAATACAGATATCGTAACTTTCCGTGAGAACACAGAGGATCTTTACGCAGGAATCGAAGAGAAGATCTCTGATGATGAGATGCACAGCATCAAGGTTATCACAAGAAGCAAGTCTGAGAGGATCTGCCGTTCAGCTTTTGAATTCGCAAGAAACTGCGGACGTAAGAAGGTAACCTGCATCCATAAAGCAAACATCATGAAACTTTCAGACGGACTTTTCCTCCATGTATTTGAGGAGGTTGCCAAGGATTATCCGGATATCATTGCAGACAACATGATAGTTGATGCTTGTGCCATGAATCTTGTTCTGGATCCTACAAAGTTTGATGTTCTTGTAACTGAGAACCTTTACGGCGATATCCTTACAGATCTTACTTCAGGTCTCATTGGTGGTGTAGGTCTCATGCCTTCAGCAAATGTAGGAACAGATATGGCAATGTTCGAGGCAGTTCATGGATCAGCTCCTGATATCGCAGGAAAGAACATCGCAAATCCTACAGCATTCCTTTGGTCAGCATGTATGATGCTGGATCACATCGGATTAAATGATTATGCAGATCTTATCCGTTCAGCAATCAGCAATGTTATGAACGCAGGTGTTCACACAACAAGAGACATCGGCGGAAATGCAAGTACAACCGAGTATACAGACGCGTTGGTCAGCGAGATCAAAAAGCTGATCGCAATGGCAGCCTAAGTGTTCAGATTTTTTCATTCGATGAAGGGGGTACAGAACTCCCGAGACTCCAAAATAATACAACGAATAAGCCGAGCAGGAGGAATATTTCCTCCTGCTCGATTTTATATTTGCGATAAGGTCTTCACGCGAGCGTTGTGCTGGTCCAAAAGGACATGTGACCGCCAACGTGAAATCGAGTCGCGAGGGTGTTTGTTTTTTAATCCTTTAATAATATGGAGTTCACGAAATTTCCTGCAGGTATTTGTGTTTTTACGACTTCTCAACATATAATGTATATAGTTAACAGACCAGACTTAAGGGAAATGCATATTTATGAATAACAGAGCAGTTCATAAGAATAATATTTTTTTTACGGACATCGTGCAAAGATTTTGTCTCATCCTTGCGCTTCTCTTCATTATCGTTATCCTGTATGTGGATTACAGAAGTTACCAGACTTACAGCGGTGTGCTCATCAGACAGCAGGAAACCGAGCTTCTTTCCATAGCCCGTATCGTAGGTGACAATCTCAATAATTTCCTGAATCAGGAAAGAGACAAAATAGATGTAACTTTTTCAAAAGAATATGACGAGCTTTCTGAAGTACATGAAAGAAATAAATACCTTCTTGATGACAGTTTTCCATTGTACAAGGGATATGTTCTTATGGATAAGAACTACAAAATAGTGGATATGGTTATGCCTGGAGGAAAGGATACATATCGTGAGGATCGGCTCATCCTGGGAGCAAAAAAGTACAGTCTTGAAAAAAACTACAGAGCGGAAATAGTCGGAAAAACATATGATCCAAAGGACGGCGAATTTGCTCTATACATAAAAAAATCCATACGTGTTTCCGGCAATCCTTATACCGCTGTTTATGCTGTGGATTTAAATGAAATCTACAACAGGATCATTAAACCTGTGCGTATAAATGGTGGAGGATATATTTACATAAAAGATACAGATAACACCATAATCATGCATCCTGTAAATGAGGAGATAGGAACCAACGGTTTTCAGTCCATATATGAGAACACTACGGGTGACCCCAATGCTTTTGATGATATGTTCCGATGGAACAATTATCAGAAAAGGGAGGCTGAAGGCTTTGATGTCATTAACATTTATACGAGAGAAAATGAAATCTTAAATCCTGAAATAGTAATAGGAGCTTTTACTAAACTGTATATCCAGAATGAAGAGTGGACGGTGACTGCCATTCTTCCCATGGAGGTTCTTTCCCAGCCTTTAAATCAGTTTATTTCTATTTTTCTTGTTATCACACTCCTCATGTTCATGATAGCCATAATAGGAACCGCAGTGGTCATGAACATCCTGAGACAGAACAGAGAGATAAGCTATCTTCGGGAAATAAACAGTGGAATGGAGATGATCCAGAAGCAAAGCGATGAGCTCCGCAACTATCAAAGGATACAGTCTCTCGGAATGATGTCCAGTCATATAGCCCATGAGTTCAATAATTTCCTTACGCCGGTAATGGTCTATGTGGATCTTCTTGAGTCGGACCCTGACATTTCAGAAGAAAACCACGAGCTCTTGAGGCAAATGTCTACATCTCTTGACCAGGCAAAGCAGTTATCTACGGACCTGCTCAGCTTTGCGAGACAGGATACCGGTGCGAAGCTTAATTTTATGGATCTTAGGGATGAAACAGAAAAAGCTGTGAATATGGTGAAACGTCTGACTCCACACAAAATCAAATTTGAGAGTGAGATCACAGACGAAGACATTCATCTCTACGGAAGAAACGGAAGCATTGAACATATATTGCTTAATCTCAGTAAAAATGCCTTTGATGCCATGGAGAATTCCGAGGAGAGAATTCTCAAAGTGACTCTGAAAAAAGAAGCAGATGAAGCTGTGCTCACGGTGTCGGATACAGGCTGCGGAATCCCGAATGAGATAATAGAGAAGATTTACGAGCCATTCTATACAACCAAGGGCAGCAGGCAAGGCACCGGACTTGGACTTTCGGTGGTGAGGAATACAGTTACGTCAATGGGCGGAAGGATGAATGTTAAGAGCAGCAGTAAAGGTACAACCTTCACCATTCATTTTCCAATAAAAGAAAACGAACAAGAAAGATCCCAGAGCAGATTATCAGCCATAAGACGTATAGCGATCATTTATGACAAACGTATGGATCTGAGAAGAATTGAAGAGATATTCAAGGGAAGTAAATATCTGATTGAATATTTTGATCATCCGGCAGCTGTAATATCGATCATACAGAGGAATAAGGATTATTTCGGTATGGTCATATCGTCTTATCACACACCTATAATGAACGGAATGGAAACCCTGAACATCATAAGGAGTCTTAATCCGGAAATAAGACTCATACTCACAAGTGAAGAGAAGATGACAGAGTTTGAATGGTATCTCAACAATGGTTATTTTGACCGTCATGTGACTTTTGAAGACTTCTATAAAGAGCTGAGTCAGCTCATATCATCAGACTCGTTAAACCTTCCAGGAGCAACAGGAGAGTAATACCGGCAGAAAATAGTTGATACAAGCGGTCGGGCATCCATTTAAAACCGTTAAGCTGATTTTTCCGAAGAAGCGCCTCGGTTTTAAATGGATGCCTGACCGCTTGCCTGTTAGTTTTATGACAAAACTGTCATTGTTAAATGTGCCCAAAATATTGCCTTCAAATGCAATGAAAAATATAATGTGCCCATAGGTTAAAGAACGAAAGGAGAAGTTCTATTATGAAAAAATCATTTTTAGGTACTGTCGCAATTCTTGCGGCTATGTCAATGGCAGTTCTTACAGGTTGTGGTTCATCTACAGCACCTGAGACTAAGGCTGCAGGCGGAGATGCCAAGACAGAGACTGCTGCAGCCGGTGATGCTGCTGCAAGCGACTGGACCTGGGAGCGCAACATTGAAATCGTTTGCCCTTGGGGAACAGGTGGTGGAGCTGATACTACACTCAGAGCATTCGCTACAGCTCTTGAGAGTGAGATCGGTGTTAAGGTTGTTGTAAACAACAAGTCAGGAGCAGGCGGAGTTACAGGTGTTCAGTTCGCATCTTCACAGCCGGCAGATGGATATACATATCTCCTCTGCACACAGTCACCTATGCTCGCTCAGATCACAGGCGCTACAGATTTCGATGTTTACGGTTCAATCAAGCCTCTTTGCCAGCTCGTACATGACGTTAACGTATTCGTAGCAGGTAAGGATGAGCCATACAACAACATGGAAGAGCTTAAGGAGTACCTTAAGGCAAATCCCGGTTCTGTAAAGTGTGGTGTTATGACTATCACAGGTCTTGATGCAGCTTGCGTACAGGGTGCATTTGACGGTGAGGTTGAGGCTGTTGCTTATACAGAGGGTTCACAGCTCAATGCTGATATCGTAGGCGGACACATCAATCTCGGATGTGAGGGTCCTGCTGAGGTTTCTGCTATGGTAGAGTCAGGCGACATGAAGGTTATCGGAGCTTGTACAGATCAGCACCTTACACTTGCAGGTTGGGAGAATGTTCAGACAACTTCTGACATCAACAACGAGACAACTTATGGTCCTGCACGTGGTATCTTCTACATACCCGGAACACCTGATGCAGCTGTAAAGGCATTTGAGGCAGCTGCTGAGAAGGCTGTTGCTTCTGATTCTTTCCAGGAGTTCTGCAAGCAGCAGGGTCTTGATCAGAGACAGGGCTGGCTCAACACAGCTGATTACACAGCTGAGTGGAATTCAGACTATGAGAACCTCAATGCTCTCTTTGGTGCTAAGTAATTCAGTAATATTAGAGTAAAGAGTTAGGTTTGGTCGGGGGAACAAGTTATTGTTTCCCCGATTTTCAAAAAGGGGGATTTATTTTGGATATCATTTTTTCAGCAGTTTTAATCATTGCAGGAATAGGACTTTTCGCGATGATCGGCGCTGATCCTGCAGCGGCAGCATCAGAGACAGAACTTGGTGCGGCATTCTGGCCACAGATCATTCTCGCCATCATGATAGTTCTTTCAGTAGTAAATATCGTTACTTCACTTAAGAAGATGAAGGCAGACGGAAAGACTGTTACATCAGACATCGATGTTGCAGGTTTCTTTAAGAGCAAGCTTTTTATCGGTATGATAGCAGTTGCAATCCTTGCACTGGTTCTTCCTACCATCGGATTTGTTCCTTCATGTATTCTGTTCCTTATCGGTTACGGAATCCTGCTTAAGGCAGATAATATCCCTAAGCTTGCAATTATTTCAGTTCTTATCACTATCGTAATTTATATTCTTTTCCAGGGTGCTCTTGACATCATGCTTCCAAGAGGAACAGGTTTCTTCCGTGAACTTGCACTTACATTTGAAAAGATATTACCGTTCTAAGGAGGAGATAAGAGTATGTTTGATTTACTTGTAACAGGATTTTCTATAGTATTTGCGCCTGCTACCTTCCTCTTTATCGTAGGTGGTACCATCATCGGCGTTATCTTCGGAGCAATGCCGGGCGTTTCAGCATCCATGGCGGTTGCTCTTGCACTGCCATTTGCATATGCGATGAAGCCAATCGTTGCTATCGCATTCCTTGTATCTGTTTACTGTGCATCTATCACCGGCGGCGGAATCACAGCAATTCTCTTCAAGATTCCGGGAACTCCTTCATCTGCGCCTACAACCTTTGATGGTTACCCGATGGCTCAGAGAGGTGAGGCAGGTAAAGCTCTCGGATATTCACTTATTGCATCTGCATTTGGTGGACTTGTAGCTGCTTTCGCTATGGCTCTTATTTCTCCGCAGCTTGCAGCAGTTGCTCTTAAGTTTGGACCTTCAGAGCTTTTTGCAGTATCCTTCCTTGGACTTTCAGTTCTTTCATGTCTTGACAGCGACAATATCGTAAAGACACTTATTTCGGGATGTATCGGACTTTTACTCGCATGTATCGGTATGGATCCTATGCTTGGTATCGCACGTTTCACCTTCGGAAGCTCAACACTTCTCGGAGGTATCGAGATGATCCCTGTTATGATCGGTCTCTTTGCCGTAACTGAGGTTCTTAAGCAGACAAACAAGCAGAAGAAGATTGATGTGGAGAAGGATTCTACCGCAAAGGGCGGAGATACATCTGCAAAGCTTCCTTCATTCAAGGAACTGTGGGAAACAAAGTGGACTATGATCCGTGCTTCGATTCTTGGTACTGTAGTAGGTATCCTTCCCGGTGCCGGTGCAACCATCGCTTCCTTCCTTGCATATGCAATTGAGAAGAAGGTTTCAAAGCACCCTGAGCTTCTCGGTACAGGTATCCCTGACGGTATCGTAGCTTCCGAGGCAGCTAACAACGGTGCTACCGGTGGTGCCATGGTTCCTCTTCTTTCACTTGGTATACCGGGTGGTAATGCAGCTGCCATCATGATGACAGCCCTTGTTATCCAGGGTGTACAGGTAGGACCGCTTCTTATCAAGCAGCAGCCTGAGTACCTTGCATCTGTATTTGCATCAATGTTCGTCACAAACATCGTCATGGTTGTCGTTTCCATGGGTATTGCAAGAGTATTTGCAAAGATCCTTTCCGTTCCATATTCAATCCTTGGACCGGTTATCGTTATCCTTGCAACCATCGGTGCATATGCCACAAACAACAACACAGGTGACGTTGTTCTCATGGTAGGCGCAGGTATCATCGGATATCTGTTCTCAAAGCTTAAATACAACTCGGCAGCACTTGTTCTTGGTCTCGTACTTGGACAGATGTGTGAGTCTAACTTCCGTAGAGCATATACACTCACAAACGGAAGCATCATGGCTATATTCTCAAAGCCTATCACATTCGTAATTGTAACAGCTTGTGTGATCATGCTTGTATATCCGTTTGTCAAGCCTCTTATTTCAAAGAAGAAGGCAGCATAATTTCATAATAGAAACTATAAATAATCGGAGCTTCTGCTGAATGCGGAAGCTCCTTTTTTCCGTAATGTGAAAAATCCTGATCATGTGATATGATGTTAAGATACAAGCGGTATGCATGGCATCCCATACCGGGAGGAATCCGGGATTTATGCAGCGCATTGCACTTGTTTTATCAGGGGATGAACTAAATTCCTTTGAAAATCCGGTTATATCACCGGATTTATTTAGCAAACACTTATTACAGGAGCATTATATGGCTAATGAAAACATACTGGTGGTAGATGATGAGATTTCAATACGTATGGCTATACGTACAGCCTTGAAGAGGGAAGGGATGCGGGTTACGGAAGCGTCGGACGGAAGCATTGCCCTCAAGCTCCTGAAGGAACAGAAATTCAGCCTCATCATCCTTGATGTGATGATGGAAAATGTAGGAGGCTATGAGGTGCTTCAGCAAATGAGAGGAGCCAATGACATGACCCCTGTTCTCATGCTGTCCGGTAAATCAGACGAAAACGATCAGATGACGGGTCTTCTGTACGGTGCTGACAGCTATATCACAAAGCCATTTCATACGGCACTCCTCATTCAGAACGTTAAAGCTCTGATAAGAAGATCCCAGATCTACGCCCAGGCTAATGCTGACCAGACCAAAACAGGACCCTTCACTGTTGATACCCTTAAGATGGAATGCCTGAAGGACGGAGAACCTCTTGACTTCACCGGCCGCGAAACCGCCCTTTTCCGCTTCTTTATGGAACATCCCGGCGAAGTCTTCACCAAAGAACAACTCTACCGCCAGATCTGGGACGACAGTGGCGCAGTAGTGGACGAAAACACC
>JAGAXP010000064.1 GCA_017940955.1 Oribacterium sp. | reverse complement strand
GAAACCACCTGTGGGTACCTCCGGTATCTCTGAATGTAGAAGTTTGGTTGCTAATACATTACAGAAACACAGGTGGTTTTTCAATTGTTAAAAAATGGTTTTAAGGTATGATTTTTACCCACCATCATACCCGAAGCCTCAGATTTTTCTCCCATTTATCATCTCCAAATACTGCTAAAAAGGCTGATAATCTATGCATATTTCTACTCAACCTAGAAATCGATGATTGAAAAGAGAATAATAATACATATATCAATAATGACATATACGGATTTTGTAATTCTAATTCGACAACCATAATTGCTATACATCCGGATGTCATTGTGAGAATGTAGTTATGTTTTATTTCGCTGAGTGATATTATTTCGGCTCTAATATACGTATATTCTTCCCATTTCATTTTTATTTTCTCCACTGACATTAACTCTCTACCATCTCTTTATTTATATTTAACAAAAGTTATATTTTTACAAGCCTTGTTAAACAACCAATAAGTTGTATATATCAATCAATTTAGTGCTTTCTGGATTTCATTGGCTTTTATGAGACCATTTTAGATAATTTTTGGTATAAAAAAAACACATAAACGTATTCTAAATATATCTGAAGGTCTTTCTCATATCCATCATTACAAATAGTAGCAACTCTCTTATGTCTACCATCTTTTCCTGCTAATGAAGAACCCTTAATTCCTTCGTTTTGCTTATCTATAGGTAGGTGTTGTTCTTGACCCTTAATTTGGAACATTCCATATGATAATGCAACATTTTAACCATTAATAATGGATGATCCAAAGATAATTATGATAAATGAACTTAGTTAAAATCATCTTATGATTCAACAAATTTAGTGAGTTCTTGGATTATTCTTTTATTCGTATCGTCTTTTTCTGTCTTATAGCATTTTTTAAAAGCTTTCCAATCAAATGTCTTCTTTTTATTGTATTTTTTTATCACATTAAAGTCTTCCGCTTTGGCATTCTCACCGATGATAACATCTTGTAAGAAATATCTTTTTTTGCTATAAAACGTTCCACCCAGATCACAATATGTGCCTTTAATTATGACAATTAGATAATCCTCGTTTAAATCACGTTTATATAAATAACGTTTCCATAATATTTTAGGGAACTCGTCATATGCAAAGGAAAACCTATAATAATTATCAATAAAATGACTATCTTTTTTTAATTGGATATCACTGCATCTTTCCCCCAAATCATTAATATAAGAATAAATCAACTGACATGTAATATCATACATTTCATTATTCGTTTTATTCCCTACTAGTATACAGAGCGATATTCTGTTATTACTGTTTTCACTAGTCCTTTTTCTTATAATTAAATTGTCAGCAAACACTAATTCGGCGTCTTTATTTATCAACAAACTCACTACATATCCAGTAAAAACTGCAAACGCTAAATCTTGTATAAGGTTTACTATGGGACGTAGTCTATTATTATGTACTAACCCAAACATATCTGACAATGTTGTTATTTTAAGCTCAAAATTTGACTGTGAACAAAATGACAAATTGTCAATTGCTAAGAAAAAAATGTTTATTATTATAATAAAGCATATGTACCGGAGAAACAGTTGTGCTATTTTTTTAGAGGTTCTATTCATCATTTCGCAATCCAAATATATACTTTCTCAAAATCTAGGTGCCTATCACCCTTAAGAATCCCTTACAAATCACATCATAAAAAGCACCAGATATAAGATAGCCAAACAGCTTATATAAGGAGCTTTATCCATGTATTTATTTTAAACTAATCACGTTTTCTTATTCAGGTATTCTTCAACCAAGCCCAATATTTCTTCTGCAACTCGTACCTGTTCTTCTGCCACTTTCTTCGAGGCAACATAAAAATCATCATAATCTGACAACTGTCTGATATTCATTGCATTTGCTATTTTCTTGGAAATATCGCTCGGAAACTCTTCCGATTTAACATGAAACTGATTGAAATGTGCAATCACTCCACTATGTTTACTGCTATCAAAACTATCCAGAGTATTTACTGCTCTTATAGCATGGAATATGCATAATACGAACGGTTTAAAGTCAGTTTATAATCCAATATCTCCAGCTCCCGTTTTGATCTTTCTAAGTCTTCTTTTGCCTTTTCCAAACGATAAAATGCTAAATCATTTATGCTGCCTTCCATAACTCTATCCCTTCATTAGTTATGTTTTTATAGAAAGGTGAGACATTTCGCCATTTTTCAAACAAAGCTGTCTCTATAAGCACTGTAGTAATAACTATGTTATATTCAAGCTCAAAAGCCACTACTATATCCAGCAGTTTGTCATACATTTCCTCGTTTTCATTTTCAATTATCAAAGCGATATCTACGTCTGATTCTTCACCGGCGGTACCACGGGCAACGGAGCCATATAATATTATAGACTTTAAATTGTTACCATATACAGATGTGACTTCGCTAACAAAGCGATCAAAAAGCTTGTCATCACTTTTTACCATATACGCCTCCAAACATACTGAATAACTTATCCGAATTAAGGTGCCTGTCACCCTTAAGTGATATCTCTCCATTTTTCCCATAGCTTCGCCATGATGACTTCATTCAGTCACCCTGACTCCTGCTATGTCCACTGCATCCCGCCATGCGCCTAACACGACACTTTGGTCTTCAGCTTCCTGAATCTTTGAGATATCTTCCTCGCCCAAAACATTAAAAAATATTTTCTCTATTTATAAATATTTTATAACTTCTGTTTTTCAAAAGCAACACTGCTTTGTCCTATCCGGAAGAGCTATAAAGTCCTTGCTTTATGGAAAAGTCATCCCTTTTCAACAAATCTTGTAAGCTTATACTTTTATTTTCGTCATAAAACCATTCTTTCATAAGGGGAACATAATGGCATGCAGAAAAGCGCCATATAGTCTGAATTTAGACGATATGCAAATCTTTCAGGCTGTGATATGATGCTCAGGTCTAAAGACATGCAGTTCTTTTCAATCTCAAAATATCTTATTCTTCATCTTAGCTTTATGCATCATTTAAATAGATTCCAAATTTAAATCCATCCTTTAAAAGTACAAAACCCGATCATTAAAAATGACGGCTGTCTTTTTCGTAATGAAATGAACTGCATATCATTATTTTTCCAAGAAAGATCGTATATTACCGGTGATCACACTTTGTATATGTTTTGATAACAACCCATGGGACGGTCCCAGGTCTCTTTATGATATGTTTGGTGATATTCCGGAAGAAATATTGAAATATGTAAACAACTACAAACTCAATCTTATAACTCCAAATGAAATCAACGATTTTGGGAGATTCAACAGTGAGCTCGGTACCGTTTTAAAATTCATACAGATTTCAGATAACAAAACAGCAACTCGTGATATACTGAACTCAGGTGAATACGAAAATATCAGTACAGATACTGTAAATATGATCAATGAATATACCGGTGCTAAGATTTCTACAGAAAACGCAGAAGGAGGACGTGTTAATATGGGTAATGCATGGAAAGAATTAATGGATGATATACGTACAGAAGCTCTTACAGAAGGGCGTATTGAAGGGCGTATTGAAGGTCAGTCTAAGGGTGAAGAAAAAAGACTGGTAAAGCAGATTTGCCGTAAACTTCGTAAAGGTAAGAACCTTTCTCAGATTGCAGATGATCTTGAAGAGAATGAGTCCAACATCAAAGCATTCTTTGACACCGTTGCAGCTTTTGCACCCGACTATGACGAAGACCAGGTTATAAAGGCGATGTTTGGATAGGTTAATCATCAGGGGCAAATAAGCGCAAATACAATACAACTTTTCTCAAACCCTGCAGGAAGCGCTTCTGGCAAAAATCCGCGCTTGATCAATATTCATGACAGCAAAAATCAAGGTGACTATCACCTATAGGAACTCTTTACAATTCACCACATAAAAATGGGCTATGGCATGTTTAGATGCCATAGCCCTTCCTTATTAACCAACCTAAGCCTTCACGATCTTAGCCATCTTCTCTGTATCAAATTCATCGGCGGTCTCAGGCTCATCTTTTGAAACAGACTTCACAATTTCAAGTCCGATGTTTACTTCCACCTCTCGTCCCATCATGGTAACGCAGATGGTGGCTCTTCTTTTATGGCGGTCAAGTTTTCTGATTTCGCCTGTCCAGCCTTTAAAGGAGCCTGAGGTTATCTCGATCATATCGTCTACACGATAGCCTTCCGAATTCCGAACGATATGCTCTTCTCCACCAAGTCTACTGAGGTATTCCTCCTCTTCAGGTTTTATAGGTGTGATTATGTCATCCACCCGGAGCAGCTTCAGAGGATGTTTTTCTTTTCTTAGCCTATAATCAAAATCTTCGGCTTTTTCAGCATTGATATCAACAAATATATATCCCGGAAAAAACGGATTTGTGTCCTTGATCCAGCTGCCTTTTACCTTATATTCCATTTCATTTTCAAAAACGAATACGGGCTCATCTTCTGCTGCCACATCGCATCGGACTTCTTCGGCAGCCTTGTACTCTTTGCCTTTCATTGTCTGGATCACGTACCACATCCCACTTTTGCCCCTTTAAATAATGCTATGACACTTATATTAACACATACCCTGATCTTCAACCAACGCCATTATCTTAATGTAATCTTCCTTTTTGTCCCTCATGATGAGAAGGCCCTTTTCAAGCTCCCGGAGCTTAAGCTCATGAGTTATTAGCTTTTCAGTATGAATGTTTCCCTCAGAAAGCCTCTCAAGCACATAATGCCAGTCATCCTTTTCTGCCTCCGGATCATCCCCAAGATAAGAGGAGTTCCAGGTACCTCTTATACGGAGCTGCTTTCTCAGGATCTTCCAGTAGTCCCCCTGTATTAATGTCATATCCCCGGCCGGATTGCCAACCAGGCACACCTGTCCTCCGGCTTTCACCATGCCAAAGCCTTGCTCCACGGTCTCGTTCCTACCCACACATTCGAAATATGCATCAACTCCGAGACCTGATGTTTTCTCCATGACCCATGCTTTCGCATCGCCGCTTTTGATGTCAAAATAGTGATCTTCCGGTAGTCCGATATCAAGAAGTGTCTTTTTCTGGAACTCCTTATTTCCCAGGGCATACACCTTCTTTATTCCTCTATCAAGAAGGAACATTATAAGCAATTGCCCTATGGTTCCCGCGCCGCATACCAGCACACTATCGTCACTATCCAACTCAAGCTGCCTCATGGCATGAACTGCCACAGCCATGGGTTCCAGCATGGCCGCCTGCTCAAAGGAAACATTATCCGGAAGCTCTATGAGATTCCACTTCGGTACTGCTGCATATTCAGCAAAGCCCCCGTCAGTTCTCGATCCGAGATAACTGTAGTTCGAACACATCTCATATTTTTTTGACAGACACGCAGGGCACTTCTTGCAGGGTATCAGCGGGAATATCCCCATCCTTTTTCCGATGAGTTCTTTATCCCCGGGATCCCCGGTCTTCTCCACCACTCCGGAAAACTCATGTCCGATTATGAGTGGCATCTTGTGGGCGCCGTTCTTATAGACTCTCGGCACATCCGAGCCGCAAATACCGCAGGCCTTCACCTTTACCAGCACCTGATCCGGTGCCAATGCAGGCTCCGGCACATTCTCGTAAAAATTTATATTTCCGACACTATCCAGCTTCCAGGCTTTCATTTCTGTCTCCTCAGCATTCCGCTCTGAATCTCTCCAGATCTTTCTTGGTTGTGATTTTATAATTATCCTCATCCCCCGGGATAGTCACGATATCCATCCCAGCAAGAAAAGCAGGTTCTGTGGAACCGTTAATGCTCCCCATCCTGCCTTCCTCTATCATCTTCTCGTTGGCCTTAAGGTATTTTCCATAAAGAAAAAGCTCCGGAGCCTGCCCCGCCATGATTTCTTTTCGTTCAAGGAGAGCTGCTATTCTTCCGGTCTCATCAACCTTATATACGGTATCCTTCATTGGAAGTACCGGAAGCACTCCGTCATAACCCATTAAGGCATTAATCATATTATTTATCAAAGCTTCCTTCAGCTTCGGTCTTGCGGCATCATGAATGAGTACGGAATCGTCAGCATTGGCCTGACCCTTCAAACGGAGAAGCCCGTTATATATGGACCACTGTCTGGTCTCACCGGGAAGGGCGAAGCCGGAAAATATGTGCCGGTCGTCATACTTACTGAGGACGTCCGCTATTGCCTCGTGCCACTTCTCGTCTGCCACTATGACCATGGACTCTACGTCTCTGCATCGGGTCAATGTCTCGATGCTGTACTCGATGATCATCCTGTCATTCACTTTTAAATATTGTTTCGGGATGTTCTCCCCAAGTCTCGTGCCGGTTCCACCGGACAAAAGAATTGCCCTCATAAAATAGTCCTTTGATTTCTATATGGTAGCGCACTATTCTCAACCCACTTTTTGCTATATACACATTATTTCCCGGGATTCACATTAAAGAACATTCTCTTTCCATTAACTAAAAAACGTCCTTCAATTCTCCTCGCCGGTAAAATATTCAATTTACTTCTTCACTCTTTCCCCGAACAGCAGCACTTCAATTTTCTAACGTCGGCAATGATGTCCTTATAGGGTCTGCCTTTTCCAAAAAGAATATTAGTACCCAGGATGAAGCCATCCACTCCCTTCGGTCCATATGTTTCCACCTTGTCATAGGTACAGGCTCCATCCCAATACATCTTGAATTTCATTTCATCTTTAAGCTCCAGAAGTCTGGTTATCTTGAAATCCACATAAGGAAGATACATCTGTCCTGCATTACCGGGGTTCACGCTCATGACAAGGATTTTGTCAACAATTCTCAGCATTTCATAAACCGTTTCCACACTGGTTCCCGGATTAATGGCTATGCCCGGTATCATCCCGGCATCTATGATATCCTGAAGAGTTGATGAAGGATGGTACTCCGCCTCAGGATGAATGTAGACCGTGTCACCTTTTCTGAGTTTTTTTAGAAACATCTGAATAACGTTTCTTGGGTGCTCTATCATGAGATGTACATCCAGAGGCTTCTCTGTGGATTTAGCGATACAGTCAAGATCATATAATGACATGGCAAAGTTAGGGACATATCTTCCATCCATTATATCGATATGAAAAGAATCAATGTCCGCTTCTTCGAGTGCCTTTACTTCATCATACAAATGTCCGAAATCCGCACACATCATAGAAGCATTAAATTCTATCATTTAGTCTCCCCCTTCACTTATCACCATGGCATTCTGTATCATGATCGGCATTTTTATAGCTTTGCACAGTGTCACAAGACTGCTTGGATCACCATAATACGCATCCGCCATCACCAGTGCCCTGTCAAGGTCCGGGGTGTCATCGTAGATGCCGGTTTCATTATACTTATAATACTCAACTATCTTATCATAGGCTTCCCGAAGCTGTGGCATCATAGAACTGATCGTTGCCTTGAGAAGCGGATGCGGCCTCCATAAAAGCGCCACCTCTTCTCTGTTCTCATCAAATACCCTGAACACATCCCGGATCTTTTTCAGCATCTGCTCCGGGTTCTGAAGAAACGCCGTGAGACTTGTGTTGTAAACAATGATCTTTTTGCGTCTTCCATCAGATTTATAGATGAATTTTTTCCATTCTTCCGGCAGAGTCACATCCTCCATAGTCATGGATTTTATCTTTTCTATCTTTGGAGAGCCGGTACCCTTAATCTTTTTTTCATAATATTCTCGATTCTCTTCACCGGCATACATAACCATACATTCGATGTATGCCTTCCGCATATTTTCAGACTGTACGATCACTTCATCTGCATTGAATACCGCAGGAAGCTGAACAAAATGCTTCATTCCTTCAAGAGCACATTTATTATTGCTGTCCGGCTCCTCAAGAACAAAATACGGAATATAAATAAGCTTATCCGTATATTTTTTCAGATTCTTCGAATAAAAGAATGGATGAATGCTTGTTACGAAATTCTTGTCATCATACGGATTATGAATATATATCTCGTCCGGATGGTTCGCTTCAAGGTTATATTTTTCATAGGAGATCACCGGCACATCCCCGGGAAATTCATCCCCCTCATAGTGCATCTCTCCATAGGAACCGTCCGGGTTAATGTCATAGTACGGAATAGGTATGACCTTAGCCTCCACCTCCGGATCTGCGTCAGCCTTTTTCCACACAGTTTCCAGAGAATCCCACATGGAAGCTTTGTAGGGAAGAAAGACAACCTCTTTTATTTCCGGGAGGTCATTTTGCATCCTGTAGTTGATCTCAAAAAGACTTTCCCTAAGCTTCTTATAAAGCTTATCCACAACATAGGTTTCGCCATTTACAAGCTGGTTATATATCTGAAAGATCAGCTCACAATATTCTTCCAGAGCCTTCACCGAGGTGGTTCCCTCTCCCTCAGAATCATCGATCCTCTGCCCAACAGCTATGGCGGTATTCTGACAATCCAGAAGACAGGTGACAGCAGATTCCATATCCCCATTGTTTAGACATTGAACCAGGTTTTCGTGTGCCTCGGAAAGAAGCTCAACAAGTTCCATCAGCTGCTTTTTCAGATGTCTTTTCATGTTGCGGCTCCTCCCTTCCATATTTGTACAACACACCGTCTCGTACTTAATTTCGACTTTACTATATTAAAATATAACATTTTAGGACGTATATGTGTAGATCAGACCCGGCAGACATCCGGCTTCAGCAGATGGGCCATCGATCAAAATCGAGCCCTCTAAGAGACACCATGGCACTCTTAGGAGTAACAGTTCAGCCGATAGACCGGAGAGTGAACCGGGGGGACGGGGTTGATGGCCCATTTTCTTTGAAAAATTGGCTACCAACCCCGTCCCCCCGGTCCACACTCTCCGGTTCTTCAGATGAACTGTTATGTATAAATCGGATTAAAAAATCATGCTCCATGCTGCTTATAATAGTCATCAAACAGCTGATTTGTCGCCTCAAGGGTCTTCTTGCTGATCTCCGGAAGCTCTCCGCCCCATGCCTTGGCAGCCTCGTTATAGCCGGCCGTAACGGCGGATTGAAGATTCTTCATGAGCTCAACATTATCACCTGCAAAGGCTGAAACAAAATCGAAAATTCTCTGGGAAGTGTTCTCTACGCTGAAATAGCCGCCATCGGAAATTGCTTCCTGGGCCGCGGCCTTGGTCTCGGCGTCTACGGTATAATTACCGCTGGCAATGAACTTCCAGATACCATCTCCGTCCTGTGTGAGCTGAGCATTGGCCGCACTCCACTGACGGAACTGCTCTCCCAGGGTTCCTGAGGTCATCTTCTGAAGGAACTTCGCCTGGATAGCTTCCTGCTCGTCCTTAAGCTGAGAGATGATCTCGGATCTTTCGGATTCGCTAAGCTTACTGACTCCATACTTGTCGGCCTTTGATACATCGACAGCCGACGATTTCTTTCCGGAAGAACGGCTCTCAGACAAATCGCTGTCTTCCGAGGATTTTGATCTCACAAAGGAATCAACAGACATATTAAGCTCTGCTGCCTCGGTTGAGACATTATCCTGACTCTGCAAAGTTGATTTCTGCGACTTCCCTGTCTCTTCGGTCTTCTTCGTAGAGTTTGTGCTTCTTAAAAGCATACTCGATGAATTGTCTATACGGGATAACATCCTTGTCTCCTCCTGTAAACTTATCAATTCTGCTGCAAATGGATAGACTTTCACACTATCCTTAACAGGTTAATCGACATTTTCAGGCCAATATATAAATCCTAAATGTTAAAAGACAATGAATTCTAATTCGCTATGAATCTCCCATATGCATACGGCCGCTTGTAGTCATAGCGGTTAACTTTAATTCCCGCCTTTCGATTGGCGGCATGCACGATCATGTAGTTCCCTGCATAGATGGCCACGTGATTTATATAACCGGTCTCATCCGCATAAAAAATAAGGTCCCCCGGCATCACTTCCTTGCCCTTGAGGTACACACAGTTTGCATACTGGTCACGGGAGGTTCTGCCTGTGATAATGCCGAAATGCCGGAACACTTCCTGCACAAATCCCGAACAGTCGCAGCCGTTAGTGAGAGAGGTGCCTCCCCAGACATATGGATTACCTACAAACTGCATGGCAAAGCTGATAAGTGACTGCCTTGCTCTGGTGGTGTACTCGCTTTCATTGGTGAATTGCTGAAGTACATTGTAGTCAGCATTGATATAATTTTGTATGGATACTGTGTCGAGAACCTCTTCCTCCTGCTGTTTTGTCATCACATCCTCGGGGTCTGTCCTCACGGTATCCGAGGTGCTGCCAGCCGGCTTATTGTTAATAAACACAGTGGTCACGGTCTGATTCTTTGCCACAGATCCCGAGGAGCTGCTTTGCTCCGCATCCAGCGGTTTTGGAACCGGGTCGTCTTTTTTCTTTTCGATAACCACTTCACCGGTGATACCGTACTTTACTGTTGTATCGGAGGCATAGCCTGCTGCCTCGGAACCGGTATTGTCATCAGATTTTTCTTCAGTATTTTCTGATGCATTTTCTTCGGCATTTTTTGATGCTTTTCCTGATGCATTTTCTCCGGTATTTCCCGAATCAAATTTTTCTTCGGCATTCCCTTCACCGTCTTCATTTGATCCTTTTGTTTTTGAAGACGAGCCAAATACTTCCTTTGCATCCTCCCCGTTTGCAAGCCTCATAAAGTCATTCACGGTCATGGAGGCATTACCCTCAAACATCTGCCTTGTCCCGGCGGCAAAAACAGGTGTCGCTGCCAACACAGCCACACCTAAGGACAACGCAATTATGCGTATAAGTTTATTCAGTTTATTTGGCTTCTCTAAAATACCGTTATTGTCCAAATTACTATACCTCAGGGGAGCACCCCCCTCCCTTAGGATTCCGATTTTTTCATCACTCTGTCACAGTATTCTTCTCAACCATTCAGCACCTCCATCATCTCAAGTACCTTTTCCATGGGCATCTGGCCCGGGGCGCTGGTTTCTCCAACCGTTGCAAATGTATAGTCCGAACCGAACACCGCTCCGCTCACACGGCTTATCTTTCCCATATCCCCCATGGACATGGTAATCATTTCATGCTGCCCTTTGTCTTCTTCCTTAAACTTCGCAGTAGCATACAAAACCGCTGCCACATCCTTTGGAGTCACCGGCATAAAAGCAGTCTTTAAAATGTCCGCGCCTGAGCTTCTCAGAATCATAAATTTATCTATAATTTCATCCACGCCCGGAGTGAAGGAAAAATTATGATATGAAGCAATGGTTCTGACTCCGTATTCTTTGGCAAGCGTCAGTATGCGTCCGAAACTGTCCGCAGCTACCGTATCCTCCAGGTCCACGAGGCCAATGTCTCCGCATTTAACAGCATCACTTACAAGCCTCTCATAAACCTCCGGATTATCCGGAAACTCTCCGCCCTGACGCTTTGTCCTGATGGTGAAAAGCAGTTTTTTTCCTTCAAGCGCCTCGGCAAGCTCTTTCAATACCTTCAAAAGATTTTCGGAAGCTTCGTCTACGGAAACCTCCTCAGGCTTTGTGGCAGTATCAATGGAGTAAAGCTCTTTCGCAAGATCAAATCTCCACTCAACACAGTCCGCCTCTGTTTCCGCAATTGCTGCCGCTTCTTTCAATATAGTCTCTTCATCCGCCCCCGTCACAGGAACAATAATTTTGACATTATGCTCGTTCATCTTCAGGTCTCCTCTGTCACGTCGTTCTCGCTGTCTATATCCAGTGGTATCATGTCAATCTACCCTGCTTCTGTGTCAATGTAATCTTTTATACACTTATTTCTGAAACACAGCTACAATTTGATCATTTCCCGTTTTTCTGAGTCTTCAGCAGCTTGCCTATCTCATCCACAAAGGTATTAACGTCCTTGAATTCTCTATAGACTGAAGCGAACCTTACATATGCCACCTGGTCAAGAGCCTTCAGCTTATTCATAACAAGCTCACCGATTTCGGAGGTTGTGATCTCGCGGTCTCCCATTGAAAAGATCTCATTCTCGATCTCGTCCACAACATTACTGATCTCTGCCGTGGATACCGGTCTCTTGTGGCAGCTCCTCACTATACCTGCCTCAATCTTTGATCGGTCATAGGGAACACGGCTCTGATCCTTTTTGATGACCATCAGAGGAATAGTCTCAAGCTTCTCATAGGTTGTAAACCTCTTTCCGCAGGTCTCGCACTGACGTCTTCTTCTTATGGCTGTATTGTCATCAGCCGGTCTTGAATCGATAACCCTTGTATCTTCTGCATTACAAAACGGACACTTCATATTTTCCCCCTTTATACTCCTGTGCGGAGCTCCCCTTATAATGGGGTCAGACCCCATTACAAAATTCTTACAATTGATGATTAACATTACCCTCTTCTGTGTGGAGGGTCAGACTCTTTTCCATTATCTTTATGGTGAATGTTATGGAACGGATCCGGGTTGTCGATGGTGATGCCGTGATCCTTT
>JAGAXP010000063.1 GCA_017940955.1 Oribacterium sp. | reverse complement strand
TATCGGTGGTGCCACATATCAGGTACCTATGGAGGTTAAGCCTGAGAGACGTCAGACACTTGGCCTTCGTTGGCTTACAGAGTTCTCACGTAAGAGATCTGAGAAGACTCAGGCTGAGAGACTCGCTAACGAGATCATGGACGCTGCAAACAATACCGGTGCAGCTGTTAAGCGTAAGGAAGAGATGCATAGAATGGCTGAGGCTAACAAGGCATTCGCACATTACAGATTCTGATAGGAGGGAAACACTTTGGCTACCAGAGAATATTCACTTGAGCATACAAGAAATATTGGTATCATGGCACATATCGATGCCGGTAAGACTACACTGACAGAGCGTATCCTCTTCTACACAGGTGTTAACCACAAGATCGGTGACACACATGAAGGAACTGCAACCATGGACTGGATGGAGCAGGAGCAGGAGCGTGGTATCACTATCACATCCGCTGCTACTACATGTCACTGGACACAGGAGTTCCAGCACAAGAAGATTGAAGGTGCTCCTGAGTACAGAATCAACATCATTGATACTCCGGGTCACGTAGACTTCACTGTTGAGGTTGAGCGTTCACTCAGAGTACTTGACGGTGCTGTAGGTGTGTTCGACGCTAAGTCCGGCGTTGAGCCACAGTCAGAGAACGTTTGGAGACAGGCTGATACATATCATGTACCCAGAATGGCATTCATCAACAAGATGGATATAGTAGGTGCTGATTTCTTCCATTCTGTTCAGACTATCATTGATCGTCTTGGTAAGAACTGCGTTATGGTTCAGATTCCTATCGGACGTGAGGACACTTATGTAGGTCTCATCGACCTTATGGAGATGAAGGCTTACTACTATAGAGATGACAAGGGCGAAGACATCGAGATCACAGATGTTCCTGATGATATGAAGGATCAGGCTGAAGAGTACTATACAAAGATGGTAGAGCAGATCGCTGAGCTTGATGAGGATCTTATGGAGAAGTACCTTGAGGGTGAAGAGCTTACTATTGAAGAAATGAAGAAGGCTCTTCGTAAGGCTACTATTGCAGGTGATGCAATTCCCTGCCTCTGCGGTACAGCTTACAGAAACAAGGGCGTACAGAAGCTTCTTGATGCTGTTATTGATTATCTCCCGGCTCCTACAGATGTTCCTGATGTTACAGGTACAGATATGGATGGAAATGAGGCCTCAAGACCTTCATCAGATTCAGCTCCATTCTCAGCTCTTGCATTCAAGATCATGACTGACCCATTCGTAGGTAAGCTTGCATATTTCCGTGTATATTCAGGTACACTTAAGACCGGTTCTTACTGCCTGAACTCTACAAAGGATAAGAAGGAGAGAGTTGGTCGTCTTCTTCAGATGCATGCTAACAAGAGACAGGAACTTGATGAAGTATTCTCAGGTGATATCGCAGCTGCAGTAGGTTTCAAGACTACTACAACAGGTGACACAATCTGTGACGAGCAGCACCCTATCATCCTTGAGTCTATGGAATTCCCTGAGCCTGTTATCTCTGTTGCTATCGAGCCTAAGACCAAGGCTTCACAGGGTAAGATGACAGATGCTCTTGCAAAGCTTGCTGAAGAGGATCCTACATTCCGCGTAAGAACAGATGAAGAGACAGGACAGACAATCATTTCTGGTATGGGTGAGCTTCACCTTGAGATCATTGTTGACCGTCTTCTCCGTGAGTTCCACGTAGAGGCTAATGTTGGTGCTCCTCAGGTTGCTTACAAGGAGACATTTACAAAGGCTGTTGATGTACAGGGCCGTTATGTTCACCAGTCCGGTGGTTCAGGTATGTACGGTGATTGTAAGGTTAAGTTCGAGCCGATGGATGCAAACGCTGAAGAGACCTTCAAGTTTGAGTCTACTGTTGTCGGTGGTTCTATCCCTAAGGAGTACATTCCTGCTATCGAGAAGGGTATCAGAAACGCAGCTCAGTCAGGTATTCTTGCCGGCTATCCTGTACTTGGTATCCATGCTAATGTTTACGATGGATCATACCATGATGTCGATTCTAACGAGCGTGCATTCGAGTTCGCAGGTTCAATCGCATTCAAGACAGCTATGGAGAAGGCAGATCCTGTTCTTCTTGAGCCTATCATGAAGGTTGAGATCGTAACTCCTGAAGAGTATATGGGTAACGTTATCGGCGATGTAAACTCTCGTCGTGGACGTATCGAGAGCATGGAGGACATCCCTTCAGGCAAGCAGGTTAACAGCTTTGTACCTCTTGCAGAGATGTTCGGTTATGCAACAGACCTTCGTTCAAAGACACAGGGTCGTGCAAACTACTCAATGTTCTTCGATCACTATGAGAAGTGCCCTAAGAACGTTCAGGATGCTGTTCTCAAAGAGAAAAAAGGCAAATAATTAGAAATTTTTAAAAAAAGTCAGTATTTTTGGGCTAAGATAAGCATCTGAATGCCCAAAAATACTTGATAAAATAAACTAACAATGATAAAATCATGTTTGCTGATTGCAAGGAGATACTTTGCAATTGGCATAATGTACTGCACGGAGCATGCGAGCGCATGCATGGTGCTTGACATGATATTCGTTGTATTACATTTTCCAGGAGGAATTGAAAAATGGCAAAGGCACATTTCGAAAGAACTAAGCCACATGTTAACATCGGTACCATCGGTCACGTAGACCACGGTAAAACAACTCTTACAGCTGCTATCACAGCAGTTCTCGCTGACAGACTTGGACTTGATCCAGCTGTTCCTTTCGATCAGATCGATAAGGCACCTGAAGAGAGAGAAAGAGGAATCACAATCAACTCTGCACACGTTGAGTATGAGACAGAGAACCGTCACTATGCTCACGTTGACTGCCCGGGCCACGCTGACTATGTAAAGAACATGATCACAGGTGCTGCTCAGATGGATGGTGCTATCCTCGTTGTTGCTGCAACTGATGGTGTTATGGCTCAGACAAGAGAGCATATCCTTCTTGCTCGTCAGGTAGGTGTTCCTGCTATCGTTGTATTCCTTAACAAGTGCGATATGGTTGACGATCCTGAGCTTCTTGAGCTCGTAGAGATGGAGGTTAGAGACCTTCTTAACGAGTATGAGTTCCCAGGCGATGAGATTCCTGTAGTTCAGGGTTCAGCTCTTAAGGCTCTTGAGGATCCTAAGTGTGAGTGGGGCGACAAGATTCTTGAGCTTATGAAGCAGGTTGATGAGTACATTCCTGCTCCTGCACGTGAGACAGATAAGCCTTTCCTTATGCCTGTTGAGGACGTATTCACAATCACAGGTCGTGGAACTGTTGCTACAGGCCGTGTAGAGCGTGGTGTTCTTCACCTTAACGATGAAGTTGAAGTTGTAGGTATTTCTGAGGAGACTCAGAAGACTGTTGTAACCGGTATCGAGATGTTCCGTAAGACTCTTGATGATGCTCAGGCTGGTGATAACGTAGGTCTTCTCCTTCGTGGTATCAACCGTGATCAGATCGAGAGAGGTCAGGTTCTCTGCAAGCCGGGTTCAGTAAAGTGCCATAGCAAGTTTACTGCTCAGGTATACGTACTTACAAAGGATGAAGGTGGACGTCACACACCTTTCTTCACAAACTACAGACCTCAGTTCTATTTCAGAACAACAGACGTTACTGGTGTTTGCCACCTTCCAGAGGGTACAGAGATGTGCATGCCTGGTGATAACACAGAGATGACTGTAGAGCTCATCCACCCTGTAGCTATGGAAGAGGGTCTTCGTTTCGCTATCCGTGAGGGTGGTAGAACAGTAGGATCTGGAAGAGTTGTTTCTATCATAGAGTAATTCTTCGATTCCTGGTTTCACTAGATGAATTTTCAAAAGAGCGTAGAGATTTTCTCTACGTTCTTTTTTTGCGTTATAAAATAATAAGGGGAAAGTAAAGAAAGCGACAAGACTTTTGCCTTTTTTCTTGTAGTGGGATATTGTAAACTATATCTGTAAAACTATGTATAAATGTAGTCAGCCTGAAGTATCAAAGCTGTAGATCCCTACATTATTTGATACGGAGGTTAGTAACAATGAAGTCGGTAAGGTCGACATCAATTTGCCGCAGAAAAACGGCAAAACACATTTGTTTATAGAGTCGATTAGGTCGACATCAGTATGTCGCAGAAAAACAGCGAAATACATTTGTTTATAGAGCCGATTAGATTGACATCTGTGTCAGAAATAAACGGCGTAAAGCAAGCATTTATAAATGAGGAGCAGAGTATGAAATTATTTAGGAAAGCATTTTTTCTGACAGCGGCCATGAGTGCCATGTTTTCATTTTGGGCTTTTGCGGGTGACATACCCACAGGCGTCAGCATAGAACAGAGCGGATGTGATTTTACTATCAACTGGAATGCGCCTGATTTTGACGGAATTGATAAATATCAGGTACAGGTTTACAAGGTTAAGGATTCAACAAAAAAAGAGAGTGCTGATACCAAAGCCAAAACTTTATCGGTTGACGGTGATGATACAAGTGTTGATACCAGCGTGAGTAGTAAGGGCTACTACTATGCTAAAGTAAGAATGAGGGATGTAAACAATAAATGGCATTCCTGGTCTGAAGCCAGCAGCAGGGTTACTGTTACAAGCGATGATGTGAAATCCAGAACCCATGATCCAAGTGGCGGTACTTCATACGTTAGTCCAAGCGGTACAGGAACGGTGATTTATACAGAGAATTACACCGGAGGAAATACTGCTTACAACAGCCAGGGAACGTTGTATAATACGGCAACCTATGGCCCGACTGCAGGAAATATTGCGTCCCAGGGTCTTGCAAAGCTTAATGATCCCAATTCCATGAATCCTACAATAAACAATGTTTACAGCTCCAGTTCAACTGTTGCCAATACAAAGTATGTATCAGCTTTTACATATCTTAAAACAGGCTGGCAGTTTGAACAGCAGGGCATGTGGTATCTTTATGATGACGGAACTTATCCGGTAAGCTGCTGGAGACTTATCGACGGAGCTTATTATCATTTCAATCCTTCAGGATATCTCGAGGTAAATACCTGGGTACTTGAAAGTAATGGATGGAGATATTCAGGCGCTGACGGAAAGATGTGCACCGGCTGGCAGATGATCAATAACAAATGGTATTATTTCAATACCAATGACGGTGTTCTCCAGGGACCGGGACTCATCACAGTTGATAACAAATTTTATTATATCCAGCATGACGGTTCCAGGGTTCAGAACAATTGGGTAAACGGATATTACTATGGAGCAGATGGAGCATTAACAAATGGATAAAAAGCTTAGAGACCTTAATGATGTAAATAAGGTACTTGAGGAAAAATCGGCGGAGGAAGTGAACGGGCTGAGAAAAGGTCGCCGCTATACAGCCATGCATAATGATGTTTTTGACATCGATGAGCTGAAGGGAATGCTTGTTATTCCTGCTATTGTGCTTGTTTTGATGGTCATCATAGTGATAATCGATAAAGATCCATCTGCTGAGGTTAAGGAAGCCAATGTTCCGAAGACCCAGACCGAAACTGTGGCTGTTCCCGAGACTACCGTAGAGGAGACTGAAGATCCTACGATAGTCCGTGAATATCACGATGAATATCTGACAGCATTTTTTGAGAAGTTTTTCGAAGCGCGTCTCAATGCAGACGTTGATACTCTTTATGAAATGACAGGAGTTTCCAATCAGACACCTGAGCAGAGTGAGTTTCTGAAATCCCAGCTTCAGACTCAGGCAGGCTACATTGAATCCTACTCAAACATCAGACAGTATGCAGTGAATGCACTTGAGGAAAACTCGAGACTTGTATTCGTGACCTACGACGTGAAATTCAGAAGAGTCGATACACTGGCACCGGGAATCATGTACTGTTATGTAAAGGTAAATGACTCCAACCAGTTTGAAATCATCGAAAATCTGAGCCCGGATCAGACAAAGTTTGTAAATGAATACATTACAAGCCATGAAGAGGTTCAGGAGCTGATCAATACTTCAAACTCAAATCTTCTTCAGGCAATCTCGGGTGATGAGCGTCTTGCAGTAATCTATGACGCCTTCCAGAGCGGCCGTATTTACACCGACAGCCAGGAAGCTATCGACAGCCAGGTTTCCCTCATCGCCATCGACGGTAACGAGGTAGCCACTGAACCCGCAACAGAATCTGAATCCGCTGCTGAAACAGAGGCGGAATCTGAGTCGGAAAGTAATAGTCAATAAAATAAAAATAGTTCAACTTAGTATAGGTAGTCCGGAGCAGGAGGGCAGCCATCTAAAAGCGTTGAGCAATGGTGTGAATAATCAAAACAGACACCCTTAGAACCACTTGGTTACATTTTCCTTAGCCCCCTCGCCAAGTCTGAGTTTTCATAAAAGTAAACGAAGACTTGGCGAGGGCCTAGTGGTTCTTAGGGTGTCTGTTTTAGATTATTCCACCATAGCGATTCGTTTTTAGATGGCTGTCCTCCTGCTCCTGACGAACGGTATTAATGGTTTTTCTGTGGCAAGATGACGCCATGTGGTATATAATATATTGAATTTGTCGTGAGACTGTTGTGTCAGGTTTTCCGGAGGAAACCCGGCATGTAGCGTCAGCCGTCGACGAAGTCGAATTTTTATCGGCTGATGATCCCATTACAAAGGAGATTTAAAGATGGATACAAAAGATTTTTACTATGACCTGCCGGAAGAGCTCATTGCCCAGGACCCTCTTGAGAAGAGATCAGACTCAAGACTCCTGGTGATGGACAAAAATACCGGAGACATTGAACATAAACATTTTTATGACATTATCGATTACCTTCAGCCGGGAGACTGCCTGGTCATCAATGACACAAAGGTTATCCCTGCAAGACTTCACGGTGTCAAGGAGGAGACTGGAGCTCATGTGGAGGTTCTGCTTTTACAGAGAAAGTCCGCAACAGACTGGGAATGCCTCGTAAAGCCGGGAAAGAAAATGAGAAACGGAGCGAGAGTATCCTTTGGCGACGGACTCCTGAGAGGTGAAGTCATCGAGACAATTGATGACGGAAACAGAATTATCCGTTTTGAGTTTGAGGGAATCTGGGAAGAGGTTCTGGATAAGCTTGGGGAAATGCCTATACCGCCATACATTCACCACCAGTTAAAGGAAAGAGAAAGATACAATACGGTCTATGCAAAAAATGACGGTTCAGCCGCTGCACCTACAGCAGGTCTGCATTGGACTCATGAGCTTCTGGAGACAGTGAAGGCTAAAGGCGTGGAAATTGCACATGTGACATTGCATGTCGGGCTCGGAACCTTCAGACCGGTCAAGGCTGAGAAGATAGAGGAGCACCACATGCACAGCGAGTTCTACATCGTGGAGCAGTCCGAGGCGGATAAGATAAACAAGGCCCACGCCGAGGGACACAGAGTCATCTGCACGGGAACCACCTCCTGCAGAACCGTTGAGTCTGCGGCACTTCCGGACGGAACCATGCCCGCAACTTCCGGATGGACCAATATCTTCATCTATCCCGGCTACAAGTTCAAGTGTATGGATGCACTCATCACGAACTTCCATTTGCCGGAGTCCACGCTTGTGATGCTGGTGTCAGCATTTGCCGGAAGGGAGCATGTGCTTAATGCCTACAATACCGCTGTGAAAGAGAGATATCGTTTCTTCAGTTTTGGGGATGCATGCTTCTTTGCTGATTTGAAAGATAAGCATTAAGGTGTTGGTCGTCAAATGGGTTGTGGGCTTGACATATGACACGCAGAAGAGCGATAGAGGGTGTTCTGCGTGTTTGAAACGGTCTATTTTTGAAGGATGTGACACGCAAAAGAACGATAGAAGGTAGTCTGCGTGTCTAAACAAATCTGTTTGAAAAAACAAGCAAAATAGGAAATACAATGAGAATAAATAAAAGATTATCAGAGCTTGGGGTTTGCTCCAGAAGAGAGGCGGACCGTCTGGTGGAGGCCGGCCGCATCACCGTGAACGGTAAGCCGGTGGAGATGGGACAGCAGGTTACGGAGGCTGATTCCATCGAGCTTGACGGTACCTGTGTGAATCCCCATGCCTTAAATGCCAATGCCAAAAATCCTGAGGAGCGTTTCCTTCTGGCGACTGAATCCACAAAGATGATGGAGAGATACGGAGAACAGATTTCCAGGGACGGCAAGGATTATGACAAGCCGGAGCCGGTGCTTCTTGCCTATTACAAGCCCCGTGGAGTGGTCTGCACAACCTCAGACAAGGACAAGGCTACCAATATTATAGAAGCCATCAACTACCACACCAGAGTCTACCCCATCGGAAGACTGGATAAGGAGTCCGAAGGACTTATACTTCTGACCAACCAGGGGGATCTGGTAAATCGCATTAACCGTGCACGAAACTATCATGAAAAGGAATATGTGGTCACCACTGACAAAGCCCTTACCAGGGAATTCCTTGATAAGCTTGCGGACGGAGTTTATATCAAGGAGCTTAATGTCACCACCCGGCCCTGTGAGGTTTGGCAGGACATGACATTGGCACCGAAGGTAAGGCAGCATGAGTTCCATATTGTCATTACCCAGGGACTGAACCGCCAGATCAGAAGGATGTGCGCGGCTTACGGTTATAAGGTTAAGAAGCTTAAGAGGATCCGTATCATGGATCTCACTTTGCGCGGGCTGAAACCGGGGCAGTATAGGGAGATCGAGCTAAGTGATTTGACGGATGATATTGAAAATTTGTGATGGAGGAAAGGTATGGCTGATTCAAACCAAAGAATGAAGGATCTTGTCAAAACCCTGAACGAAGCGGCGAGAGTTTACTATGTTGAGGGCAATGAGATAATGTCCAACTTCGAGTATGACCGTCTCTATGACGAGCTTCAGGCTCTCGAAGAAGAGACCGGGGTTGTACTCAGCGGTTCTCCCACCCAGAGAGTCGGCTACGAGGTTCTGTCGGAGCTTCCCAAGGAGTCTCACAAAAGCCCCATGCTTTCTCTCGACAAAACAAAATCCGTAGAGGATCTGGCTGCCTGGCTTCAGGACAAGGAAGGTCTTCTCAGCTGGAAGATGGACGGACTTACCGTGGTTCTTACCTATAGAGAAGGCGCGCTTGAGAAAGCTGTCACCAGAGGAAACGGTGAAATAGGTGAGGTTGTTACTCAGAATGCCAGGGTCTTTGATAATGTTCCCACGAAGATAAGCTTCAAGGGAGAGCTGGTGCTGCGAGGCGAAGCCATCATCAGCTATTCGCATTTTAATGAAATAAACGAGACTATTTCGGAAGCTGACGCAAAGTACAAGAACCCGCGAAATCTCTGCTCGGGATCGGTACGTCAGCTTGACGCAAGAGTAACGAAAAGCCGCCATGTGGAGCTGATGGCATTTGCACTGGTAAGTGCTGTGGAGGCGGACGGCTCAGAGGTTGATTTCGGAAATTCCAGAGAAGCCCAGTACCAGTTTTTGATGAATCTCGGCTTCGACGTGGTGGGCTATAAAAAGGTCACAAAGGATAACATCGCTGATACCGTTAAGTGGTTCTCCGAGGAGATCAAGACAAACGATTTCCCTTCCGATGGACTTGTACTTATATATGAAGACATCGCCTATGGCCTAAGCCTCGGACGCACAGCCAAGTTCCCGAGAAATGCCATCGCCTTCAAATGGAGTGACGAACAGGCGGAAACCACCCTTCGTGAGGTGGAGTGGTCACCCAGCCGTACCGGGCTTATCAATCCGGTGGCCATCTTTGACCCCGTGGAGCTTGAGGGCACCACCGTTACCAGGGCAAGCCTTCACAATATTTCCTATTGTGAGGACATGGACCTGGGAATCGGCGACAGGGTGACTGTTTATAAAGCAAACATGATCATACCGCAGATCGCGGACAATCTCACAAAAACCGGCGGACTTCAGCCCCCGAAGATGTGTCCCGCATGTGGCCACGAAACCGAGATCCGCATGGACAACGAGGCTAAGTTCCTGTACTGCCGGAACCCCGAGTGCCCTGCCAAGAAGATAAAGAATTTCTCCCTGTTTGTAAGCCGTGATGCCCTTAATGTTGACGGCCTCAGCGAGCAGACTCTGGAAAAATTCATTGGTCACGGATTTATCCATACCTACAGCGACGTTTTCCATCTCGACAGATACCGTGATGACATCGTTTCCATGGAGGGCTTCGGCGAGAAGAGCTACGACAATCTCACAAAGGCCATTGATAACTCCAGGAATACCGAGCTTTACAGACTGATCTACGGTCTCGGCATCGCAGGTATCGGTCTCGCCAATGCCAAGGTCCTGTGCAGATTCTTCGGTCAGGACATTGACAGACTCCGTAAGGCTACGGTGGAAGAGCTTCTGGAAATCGAAGGCATCGGACAGGTGCTTGCGGAGAATATCGTAAAGTACTTCGGAGATGAGAAAAAAATGGTGGAGCTTGAGGGTCTTCTGCAGGAGCTCACTATTCAAAAGCAGGATCAGGAGGACGATACCCCGAAGACACTTGAAGGAATGTCCGTGGTTATCACCGGCTCCCTGATACATTTCTCAAACCGTAAGGAGCTTCAGGACCTTATCGAGAAAGCCGGTGGAAGGGCGGCAGGCTCCGTTTCCGCGAAAACCGCTTACCTCGTGAATAACGATATAACCTCAACCTCCGGCAAGAACAAGAAAGCGAAAGAGCTGGGAGTTCCCATCGTGACAGAGGAGCAGTTCCTGGAGATTTTAGGAATAAGGTAATTACTAAGAAGTATGCGGAGACAGAGGAGCAGTTCCCAGGGGGGATTCGGAAAACAGTATTAAGGCTGGTCTGTAGTCTGTCTCTGCTCTTTGACGTGAATTATTTTATTGAGGGATTTGATTATTGTCAGACTCGTCCGGAATGCTCAAGTATAACAAGGCTTTGATTCAGGAAAATGAATCTAAGCCATAACAGGAGAATTGCATGGTTTTTAACTCTTTGGGATTTTTGGTATTTTTTCCCATCGTGCTGATCATATATTATATAGCTCCCAAGGGGCTGCAGAATTTCTGGCTGCTTTTGACCAGCTACTGGTTCTACATGAGCTGGAATCCCAGGTACGGGTTGTTGCTTTTGTTGTTTACTGTATTCACATATATATGTGGACTTGCTTTGGGGAAATACTCAAAGAAAGACAGAGAGGGTTTGCAGAAGAGTAGAGAAGTGGAAGCTGACTCCCGTTCCGAATCCGAAGTTGATCATGTGAAGCCTTACCAGGGAACTTTGGGATCTCAGGATGAAACAGGGGAAAGCAGTATATCCATGGCAAACCGGGTGAATTCCGAGGTGAGTAGCGGGATAGAAACCGACCTCAATATGGAGCAGGGGATTTCGAAACGGAAGGGAATCCTGACATTCGCCCTGATCGTGGTGTTCGGTCTCCTTGCATTTTTCAAGTACACGAACTTTCTGCTTGACAATGTCTCAGGCCTTTTGGCAAGGTTTTCCGTTAACCTTCCGGTGAACCATCTCGACATCGTGATGCCCGTTGGCATTTCCTTCTTCTTGTTTCAGTCGGCGGGGTACCTCATAGACATTTACAGGGAAAAGATACCGGCCGAGAAAAATTTTATAAACTATGCACTTTTTGTGAGCTTTTTCCCATCCATTCTTTCCGGTCCCATAGGGCGGGCACCGTCGCTGCTTCCACAGTATCTTAAGCCAAGGAGCTTTGACTGGGACAGAGTCTCGGAGGGTTTTCTTCTCATGCTTTGGGGCTTTTTCCTGAAGCTGGTGATCGCGGACAGGGCAGCCATATTTGTGAATAATGTTTACGCCGGGTATCACGATATCTACGGCTCAGCCATAGTGGCAGCCACTGTGATATATGCTGTGGAGATTTACTGCGATTTTTGCGGCTACTCCACCATAGCCATTGGCGCGGCAAAAATGCTTGGCATCCGGCTGATGGACAATTTCAACTGTCCTTACTTCAGTGTTTCGGTTCAGGATTTCTGGCGCCGCTGGCATATATCCCTATCAAGCTGGTTTAGGGATTATCTGTATCTCCCTCTGGGAGGGAACCGCTGTAATGCTTTGAGGAGGTACCTGAATATCATGGTAGTCTTCATAGTCAGCGGTCTATGGCATGGAAGCCAGTGGAGCTATATTGTGTGGGGAGCCTTGAATGGAATTTACCAGATAATGGGAAGCCTTCTGCTTCCTGTAAGAACCCGGGTTTTGGGCATTTTCGGCTTTGACAGGGAGGTTCTGGATCTGAAGAAAAATCCTGCCATGGGCGGAAGCGTGAGGCTGGCGGCAAAGAAGGTTACAGCAACGTCAGGTATAGCAAAGCCCGGTTTAGCAGATCCCGGCATGACGGCTCTGAAGCTTCTGAGAATCTTCATCACCTTCTGCCTTATAGATTTTGCCTGGCTCTTTTTCAGAGCAGCGGGACTTAGGGATGCAGTGCTGATGCTGAAGCAGATATTTTGTAACTTCGGGGCATCGCAATTCAGTCCCGAGTACCTTTACTCTTTTGGGCTTGACATGAAGAATTTCCTGCTTCTGATCATCTCGACAGGAATCCTTTTTATAGCTGATCTTATCAAGTATCACGGAGGTGACCCGGGGAGATGGGTGCTTCAGAGACCCATGATCCTCCGGGAGCTTATCCTTGCCCTTTTCATACTGGTCATCCTGATCTTCGGGATCTGGGGTAATGCTTACAACGCTTCAAGCTTTATATATTTTCAATACTGATTTAATTGGGATCATAGCATGAAATTATTAAAACGAATTTTTTCTGTCATTCTGATTCTGTGCTTCGTCTCAGGAGGCATTTATCTCGGGAACAGAGTGACAGAAAGAACAGTGAGTCGGCAAAAATACATTAAGTTTTTTTCCGAACAAAAAGAATATGATGTGCTGTTCTACGGCTCCAGCCATGTACTTAGCGGTATCCAGCCCATGGAAATATGGGATAAGTACGGGATCACAAGCTATAATCTGGCGGGACATGCGGCATCTCTCGGAATGTCCTACTGGGTGCTCAGGGAAAGCCTCCGGCATCATAAGCCGAAGCTTGCGGTACTTGACATTTACGATATGTATGCCTTTGACCAGCCCTTTATGGATGTGAGCTTTATGCATTATTCTCTGGATGCTTACCCCCCGGACAGGTTAAAGGTTGAGGCTGTCCGGGATCTCCTTCGGGGCAGGAGCACAGGGGAGAAGACGGAGCTGCTTTTCTCGTTTTCCGTGTATCACAGCAGATGGAATGAGGTGACGGAGCAGTCTCTCAAGGAGTCCTTCAGCGATGATTATTTCAATCCTTACTACGGCTCCGAAGCTAGATACGGAGTGGCGGTACCCATGGATATCGACAGGGTGCCGGCTCAGGATGTGACAGAGGGGTCTGATGGAGCAGATGATTACATCAGAGGATTCGTAAAGGTATGTGAAGACGCGGGTGTTCAGGTTTGCTTCATGAGAGTGCCCTATCCCGCATCGGTTGAAAACCAGCGGGCAGAAAACAGAGTGATGAAGCTGGCGGAGGAGCTGGGCATCGAAGTCATTGATATGATGTATGATGTGGAAGGTGCATCGGAACTTGCAGATGACAATGATGTTATTTCCGGCGTCGACGAAGATCAGATGATAACTGATAATTCATCCGAAACCGGAGGGGATTCCGCTCAGGCTGCAGGCACAAATGAGATGCAGCAGAATGCAAATTCATCCGAAACAGGAGAGGATACCGCTCAGGTTGCAGGCACAGATGAGATGCAGCTGAATGCGGATTCAGACGGAAACGGAGCGACAGCAAATAATGGAAAACTCAGTTCCACTGTGGTGGACTGGGACACAGACCTGGTGGATCCCAATGCTCATCTAAATGCTTACGGTGCCTACAAGGTAAGCCTTTTCCTCGGAGAATGGCTGAAGAGGGTTTACGGTTTTACAGATAAGAGAGAAGATCCGGACTATGCCAACTGGAATGAAGATTTTGAAAGGGTTTACATCCCTGCACTGAACACAGACCTGAAGCTTCAATCGAATTTCAAAACCTGTCTGATGCTCTCGGCTTACCCGGAATATGAAACAGAGCTTCAGGTGACATCGCTTTATAAGCCGGATGAGGTTTGCGAGAAACTCATAAAGGAACATGGCGGACTCATAAAAATCAGTTCCTTTGGTGAGACAATAGAAAACAGCATTTTGGAAAAAGCTGAAACAGAGTTTGGCATAGCAGATTCCGGCGGGAGAAATGAAGCTTCCGAAAGCTTTATATTGGAACCGGGACAAACCGCCTGCTATTACGATCTGGACGGTCAGACCCTGGGAACAGAACCCGATGCGTCAACGCTTTCCACTCCTGTGGCAAGAATACTGGTAAAGCTTCGTGACACCGGCGAAGTGGTGGCAGACAAGATTTTCCTGCAATAGCATGATTGCTGGAAGAAGCATTCTGATATCAGCTGCTGACGTTATGATCAAAAGATTTTGAAATATGAAGAGGGATATCTGAGACTTTGGTTTGAATGCATTATTTTTAATGTGTAAAAACTAAAAGGTATTCCTGAAAGGACATCAATGAATACAGATAATTTCGACATATATTTTCCTCACCTCGGGGTTGGAATAGAGCATCTGAAAAACGACATACACATCTTCGGATTCCGCATAGCTTTTTACGGGATCATAATCGGCATCGGAATGATCCTGGGATTCCTGATCGCAAGCTATGACTATAAACGCCGGGGCCTAAAGGTGGATGACATTCAGGATATGGGACTTTACACCATCGTCTTTGCCATCCTGGGTGCGAGAGCCTACTATGTTGCCTTTGAATGGGAGTATTATTCACAGCATATTAATGAAATCCTGAACATACGTCAGGGCGGACTTGCAATCTATGGAGGCATCACAGTGGGGATCCTTGGCTGCACTCTTTTCTGTAAGCTTCGGAAGATCAATGTCCTCTCCATGATGGACTCCGCGGTTCTCGGACTTCTGGTGGGTCAGAGCGTGGGAAGATGGGGCAATTTCTTCAACACTGAAGCCTTCGGAGGGTATACCGATTCATTGTTTGCCATGAGGATAAAGGAGGCTATCGTAAATCCCAACATGCTGAATCAGGACGTATTGGAGCATGCGGTAAAGATAGGAAATGAGATGTTCATACAGGTTCATCCCACCTTCTTCTATGAGTCCATGTGGAATCTTTGCACGGTGATAGTCTTCTTCCTGATGGCACCCAAAAAGAGGTTTACCGGACAGATCATATTCCAGTACCTTCTCACCTATGGGATCGGACGATTCTGGATCGAAGGACTTCGCACGGATTCCCTCTACCTCTGGGGAACCAACATCGCAGTATCCCAGGCATTATCCGCCATACTAGCCATCCTCGGAGCCGGACTCCTCCTCTACAATTTTGCCAGAGTCAAAAAACAGGGTCCGGACAAGGTACTCCTGGCAGAGAGAGCAGCCCTGATAAACAGTTAATCAGGAGCAGGAGGGCATCGTGGACAAAAAAGGATCCATCGAAGTCGGAAAGGCTGCAGTTTGTTTTCGGTAAGGATATGATATTTGGGAAATGATCTGAAAACAGGAAAAAACGACGAAGGAGAGAACGGTATATGGAATGGGAAGGTAAGCTTATCGAGAGCATTCAGACAAATTTTGGTTTTTCGGGAGGCTTTGCGAAGTTTCTGGATTTTTTTGGTGCAGAGACAGGGATACTGATGCTTGTTCTGATAGTGACGTTCTGCTATAAAAAAGAGGTGGGGCAGAAGCTTGCGCTCATGGTTTCTTCACTTAATATGTGGCTTCCCATGATCAAATCGGTTGTGCTGAGACCGAGACCTTATATGGAGTATCCTGACAGGGTGAAGCCGCTGGCTTTACAGGATAAGGGCGCAGCAGCCATGGATGTGGCAGCCCAGGGCTATTCTTTTCCCAGCATGCACAGCGCTTCGGTTCCGGCATTGTACTTCTCACTTGCGAAGGAGGCAAAAAAGAAATGGCTATGGTTACTGGCTATGGTGCTGACTATACTGGTGGGGGTTTCAAGAGTCGTGGCAGGTATGCATTATCCTACGGACGTGCTTGCAGGATGGATATTGGGATTTGCGGTAATGGGGATATTCACACTCCTTGACCGATATGTAAAGAAGGAGCAGCTGTACAATCTGATACTGCTGGTATCGGTGCTTCCCGGAATATTATATGTACGTACGACTGATTACTATACTTCCCTTGGATGCCTCATCGGTGCCATAGCGGCCATACCCTTTGAACGAAAATTCGTGAATTTTCAGGGAACCCGGAGGATACCTGCGATGCTCCTTCGGGTGCTGGGCGCTGTAATAATATATTTTGTATTGAATACACTCCTGAAGCTGCCTTTTGACAAGCAGTTTCTGGCAGGCACAAGCCTTGCCGCCTTTTTGATAAGGACCGTCCGTTATGCGATCATAATGTTTCTTTTAATGGGAGTTTACCCTATGGTATTCCCACGGTTTGAGAAAAACTGACTGCCGGGCACTCCGGCTCCTTTTTTCAAGCTACAGCATTGTATACACTATCGGGCCGGGACAGCCGGAAATGTATATAAGGAGAACATTTACGGGATTAATTTCATTACCATCACTGTCTGACATACACTTTACGGTAAGAATCTTCTTGTTAATTTATATCCGCACCCAAAACGCCGACATTTAATGTAGATAAGCTGCATTATGTCCGGCGTTTTTTGCTGCCCTCGAATACGGAGAAACCATGATCCAGAAGACCTTCATCGTACATGACGAAAGTGAGACCTTTGAATTACTTGCAAGCGCAAAGCTGTATTCCCTGTACCAGAATGCAAGGAGCACCTTTGCCTTTTTAAGCTGCTCCAATGCGACGCATATCCAGATGCAGCAGGTGGGCAGAGTGCTGAAAAGCGCCTATCCCGGAATCAAACTGATAGCGGGATCCCAGGCAGTAAATGATGGCATAAATGGAAGGTGTACAGTAAGGATAAGCTTCTTTTATTTTGATGAAGCCGAAGTGGAAACCTGTACCCTTGACTATAACAGCTTAAGTCGGGAGGAAGCCATAAGCCGTGCGGTGGAGTTTCTTAACTTACATGAAAACCTAAAGGGTGTCTGCGTCATGTCTATAGGCGGAGACATAGGAAGCAGATATTTTTTGGAGAAGGTTTCCGCACCCTTCCCTAGGGTGCCCTTCTTCGGAGGCCTTGCGGGAGAACCGGTGGAGTCTAAGCTTCCGGAGGATCAGTCAGGCTTTATCATGACAGATCATATGACAGACAGAGGCATTGCCCTGGCTGCATTTTTCGGTGAGAACCTTCATATCATGATGAACCAGCAGCTGCCATGGAAGGCGGTAGGTCGTGAGCTTACCGCAAAGATAGACAAAACCAAAAAGAATAAACTGGCGGATATCTGCCTTACAAGTCTTGATGATCAATCTCCGGTTGATATTTACAAGCATTACCTCGGGGTGGAGCTTAATGATTATTTCCTTCAGAACGTGAGGGAATTTCCACTTATCGCAAACCATAATGAGGAAAAGAATATATTCATCCCTATGGATTTCAATGACTCCGGAGAATTGTTTTACAACGGCGGCATACGTGATGGTGACAAGCTGAGGCTTGGTTACGGAAACCCGGAGGACTTTCTCAGAAAAGCAGATGCCGGCAGTAAGATAATTGATTCCTTCGGTGCGGAGGGGCTTCTTATTTTCGTGTGCTATATCCATAAGATGATACTTAAGGATAAGAGTGGTGAAGAAATAAAATGCTATCTCAGAAACTGTGTGGGACTTAATTATTATTACGCAATGGGTGAGATCTGCGGTTTTGCAGGGAACGGAGAGATCCAGAACGGAACACTGGTGGCAGTTGCCATGAGAGAGGGAGAAAAGAATGCGGAGGTTAGGAATGATCTTTTCAAGCTCCAAAGTGACTATGGCAAACGGGACATAGTGCCCCTTAATGAGCGACTCCTGAACTTCCTGGAGGTTACCACCAACGAGTACGACGAGATGGCCCATATTGCAGAGCAGGCCAACAAGGCGAAGTCGGATTTCCTGTCCAACATGTCCCATGAGATCCGCACCCCTATCAATGCTGTCCTCGGAATGGACGAGATGATCCTGAGGGATACCGAGGAGCCAAAGACCCGTAAGTATGCCGAGAACATTCAGGATGCCGGAAATATCCTGCTTTCTTTCGTGAACGACATACTTGATTTCTCAAAGATCGAAGCCGGAAAGATGAACATCATCCCGGTGGAATATGATTCCAGATCCGTTCTGAATGACCTCCTCAACATGGTTAAACAACGTGCCCAGGACAAGGGGCTCGACCTGAGGGTACAGGTGGATCCCAGAATTCCCTGCATCATGCGCGGTGATGTCATCAGGCTGAAGCAGATCGTTCTCAATATAATTAACAATGCAATTAAGTATACAAACTATGGCTCCATTCTGATTCGCGCGGTTCTTCTGGATATGGACAGAGAGGCCGGGACAGTTGTACTCAGGGCCAATGTTATCGACAGCGGCGTAGGCATCAAGCGGGAGGATATACCCAGGCTTTTCAATGCCTTTGACCGCATCGAGGAGAAAAGAAACCGGGGCGTGGAGGGAACGGGCCTCGGCATAAACATTACCCAGAAACTCCTTCAGGCCATGGACAGCCATCTGGAGGTGGAAAGTATCTACGGTATCGGGTCAATCTTTAGCTTCAATCTGAAGCAGGAGGTTGTGGACTGGTCACCGGTGGGTAACTTTGCGCTTCTTATCAGTAAGGACAGACGCCAGAATCAGGTGTACAAGCCTGGCTTCACCGCGCCAGAGGCCAGGATTCTGGTGGTGGACGATGCCCCCATGAATCTTCATGTGGTGGAAGGGCTTCTGGACGGAACAGAGATTCAGCTCGACACGGCGGTCAGCGGTGCGGACTGTCTCATCTGGATACAGCAGAACCGCTATGACCTGATACTGCTGGACTACCGCATGCCGGAGATGGACGGCATCGAAACCCTCCACGAGATTCGGAAGCTCGGGGACTGGAGGGCTAAGGTTCCGGTTATCTGCCTTACGGCCAATGCCATGACCGGCGCCCGTGAGCAGTACCTGAAGGCAGGTTTCGACGATTATGTGACGAAGCCCATCAAGCCTCAGCTTCTTGAGGAGGCCATAATCCAGTATCTTCCGAAGGAGCTTGTGAACCTTAAGGATGCTCCGGCAAAACCTGTGGACGAAGAGGGCAGATCTGCCGAGATCAGAACGGATGGTCAGGGTAATGTTTCCGGCCCGCCGTATCCGGCCTCCCTTTTCATGAATGAGGAGCTGGACATTTACCATGCCCTCAATGCCTGTGCCGGCCCCAAGATGTTTGTGAGGAGCCTCAAGGAATACATTAGAAGATTCCCCGCTGCGGTGGAAGAGATACAGGCACTTTATGACAGCCGGGACATCAAGGGCTTCACCATCAAGGTCCACGCTCTCAAGAGCTCTTCCTTCCTGGTTGGCTTTGTGAGACTGAGCCGCCTTTGTGCCCTTCTCGAGAAGGATGGGGACGCGGGAGACATTGCCGACATAGACGATAAGGTACCGGAGCTATTCCTTCTTGCAAAGAAGATAATGTCCTATGAATATGACTTTGAGGAAGGAAAGACCGGAGGCATGGGAGAAATCGATCCCGCAGGTCTTCAAAAAGCCTACGGCGCCATAAAGGAAGCTATAGAGGAGTACGATTTTAACAAGCTCACCGGCATCCTCGAATCTTTATCCCGATACAACCTTCCGCCAAAGGAAAGAGACAGGGTGAAGAGACTTTCTGATGCAGCAGACGAGTTCGAGTGGGAACAGATGAGCGAAATACTAAACGAGTGATGCAATGTATTTTGTAAGGAGTCTGTTTTAAAGATAATACAGGCCATTGTTTATGTAATTGGTGGATTGGACAGCCTATGCAGTTTGTGATGTAATATGAAGGAATTAATTATGGAAGGAAACATTATTGAAAAAGTTTATGAAGCGATTGCGAAGAGGGAACTGAAGGCTTATTACCAGCCTCAATATGATGCCATAACAGGAAAGATCGTGGGGGCGGAGGCTCTTGTAAGATGGGTGAAGGAGGACGGGGAAATCATTCCGCCGGATGCCTTTATTCCTGAGCTGGAAAAAACCGATGCCATCAATAAGCTTGATTGGTATATGGCCGAAAAGGCCTGCAAGACGGTTGCGGAACTGAGAAAAAAGGGAGTCAAGATACAGATTTCTTCAAACTTCTCCAGATGGCACATCAATGAAGACCGGTTTGTGGAGAAGTTTAAGTCTATTGCGGACCACTACGGAGTTCCGTATAAGTATCTCGAGGTTGAGATAACGGAATCTGCCCTGATTTCAGAATCGGAGAAGGTTCTTGAGTGGGTGAAGAATATAAGAGAGGGCGGTTTTTCAGTTGCTATCGACGACTTCGGATACGGTCTGTCCTCTCTCCAGTTTGTAAAGGACATTCCGGCGGACGTACTGAAGATCGATCGCTCACTTCTCAGTGGCAACTGCGAGAGCCAGAAGGAAAGGATTGTTCTGGAAAGTATATTTTACTTTGCACAGCGGCTCAACATGAAAACCGTAGCAGAGGGTGTGGAGACCCAGGAGCAGCTTGGCTTCCTGAGAACCTGCAGCTGCGACCGGATACAGGGCTTCCTGTATGCGAGACCCATGCCAAAGGAAAAGTTCTGTGAGCTTTGCCTGGAAGAGGATAACAGTGTGGACACCGGAGACATTCTTGCTGTCCAGACCCCGAAGAGTGCCATCATGCTTCTGATGGATGCAGTTTTCATGAAGTATCCTCTTGTTATATTTGCAAATCTGACGAGGAACAGCTACTACATGATGGCTTATGAGCATTTCACCACCACCTCATGTCCTGCATCCGGAAACTTTGACGAGCTCATCGTCCACGGAGCTGCCACCATGCACCCCGACGACAGAGCATTATTCGAAGCAGCCTTTAACCGTCAGAATCTTCTCAAGGCTAATGAAGAAGGCAAAAAGACTGTCTCCGTCACCACAAGACAACTCGGCGACGACGGCGTCTACCACAACGTGGAAACCACGGATTATTTCATCAAGCATCCTTCCGTTGACGACGTGATCGTCATAAGTCTCTGTGATATAAGAGACTGATCTGACATTGGAATCATTGACTCCCCCTTGCAAACACATATTTTGAGTCATATAGGAAACTCTAAGATGTACAAATTAGCTCTGACATGGTACACTAGGTGCGCTGTATCAGGGCTTCTTTGAATTAGAGAAGCTTGGATTATATGGAAATTCAACACTTTTTAAGGAGATATAAATTATGAAGCTTGGAATCGGCGTCAGTGCCGGATTTCACGTATCTCTCCATAAGTTCTTAAGCCTTATTATTTCGGAATTCCCACATATCATAAATTTCACATAAATTCCCATATCTTCATAAAAAATATAAAATATTGGCGTAGCGATGGCGTAAGTACTGGCGTAGTTCGGTAGACTTGGCCATGATGATAAGTAAGTGATAATAATAGTTACTTCCCCAAAATGAGCCTTAGTGCAAACGCGCTTATCCTTAAGCGTCTTGATAAATACAAAACAAACCCTTCTGGGCATGTCATTAGATGGATAATTACTTCTGCTATTTGACATGAACTGCGGAGGGTTTGTTTTTTTAGATCTAACCGATTTATTTACCAACTTATTTACCAATGTGATATAATGAATCTGGTTGGTAAATACATTGGTAAAAAGGTTGGTAAATCTATGAGTTTGACAGATAAGATTATCGAGCTATGTTCTTATGACGATGAACAAGAATGGTTTGAATTTAAAGAGAACTGGTTTCAGCCGGAAGAGCTTGGAGAATATGTTTCTGCGTTGTCGAATGCAGCAGCATTTCATTATCAGGAAATGGCGTATTTTATTTGGGGTGTTAATGATGATACCCATGAGATAGTTGGAACCAATTTTAATCAGTACTGTGACTATAACAAAGAACCGTATCAAAATTACTTGGCTAGAAATCTTTCTCCAAGTATTAATTTTTCTTTTGAAGAGGTAGAAATCAACGGTAAAAGAGTAGTTGCATTACTTATTCCACCGGCAACGGAAATACCCACATCTTTCCGTGAAACTCGTTTTATCAGAATTGGATCTTCAAAAAATAATATAAAGAAATATCCAAAACGTGAAATCCAGCTTTTTAAAATTTTGGACGGGCGTATAGAAACTATAGAGACTATTCCAGCAAAATATCAGGACTTAACCTTTAACAAACTGTTTGGATATTATGGCTCAAAAGGGATAGTTCTTAAAGAAGAAACGTTTGAGAAAAACTTAAAACTTAGAAATAAAGACGGTGAGTATAATATGCTTGCCCAGCTTCTATCAGATAATTCTCATATACCGCTCAGGGTTTCAATATTTGAGGGGAAAACGAAGAGTGCGCCTTTGTTTTCTGTTCGTGAATTTGGCAATAATTGTATTCTTTATTCGCTGGATAGTTTGCTCCAGTATGGAGATGTTTTGAATATTATACAAGCGGATGAAACAGACAGAGTCGTTGAACGCAAAGAAGTACCTTTGTTTGATAACAAAGCATTTCGCGAGGCTATTATTAATGCAGTACTTCATAATTATTGGGCGTCCGGAAATGAACCGATGATTTCAGTTTATTCTGATAGAATCGAAATATTATCCAGAGGGACCTTGGCACCGGCACAGACAATGGAAGGGTTTTATCTTGGTGAGTCTGTTCCGGTTAATGAGAAATTATCGGAGATATTCTTGCAACTGCATATTAGTGAAAAGTCTGGAAGAGGAGTTCCTACCATTATTGACACATATGGCAAGGATGCTATTACCTTTAGAGAAAATTCAATTGTGGTTACGATTCCGTTTAACAGGCTTAATGAAGTTGGTAAAAAGATTGGTAAAAAAGTTGGTAATTCCGATGTGGATAGACCCATATTAAATCCCAGAAGGCAGACAATCCTGTTGGAAATCAAGCAGAATCCATATGTAACAAAACACGAGCTTTCAGAAATAATAGGTATAAGCACTACAGCCATTGATAATAATATTGCTT
>JAGAXP010000062.1 GCA_017940955.1 Oribacterium sp. | reverse complement strand
TTATGCGAACCTTTTTGTTATGCGAACTTTCCGAAAGAAATGAATCATTTCAGATTTTTGTCCGGAAAAGTTCGCATAACTGTAATCATCTCAGACCGCAGAGCTTTGCAAGTTCATCTTCATGTCCTTTCCACAAAGGTTTTTCCAGGTTTGCCATTTCAGCTTTACCAGAGTTCAATGCTGTTCGCATTTGTTCAAGAGAGGGATAAGCATAATGATTTTTTGTTGTTTCTGCGGAAGCGTGCCCGAGAAATCTGGAAACTATTTCTATCGGAACTCCATTTTGGTATAAGTTGCTTGCACGACTCCGCCTTAAAAGGTGAGGGTGTACCGAAGGTAATGAATTATCCGTTTCTTTAGCTTTTACAGCATATTTTTTTAGGATTTTTTGTATGTTTCTTGACGACATACGTTTTACTTCACCCTTGATCACAGTATAGATCAGTGGTTTCTCAAGGCTTTCGCTATCATGATGATACTCATTTAGGTATTTTTCGAGAAGTTTCTCTGTTCTTTGGTCTATTGATACCTTACGCTCTTTGTTCCCTTTTCCATGTATCAGAAGATAAGTATAACCATCCTTCCTATAAATATCCCCGGTATTCAGTTTGACCAACTCATCCAGACGGATCGCTGCATCAAACAGAATCGACATGATGAGTGTATCACGTAACCCTTTTTTTGTTGCGGCCGGCAGGTTTAGCAGATAGCAGGTTATCTCTTCATTAAGTATTGTCCTCTGAACTTTAGGCACAGATGAAAAAGGAACTGCCTCAACGCTGATATAAAACTGAAGGAGTGATATATCACATCCATAAGAGTATTTCATGTACGATTTAATTGCCGCAAGCCGCTGGTTTATACTTGCTGGTTTATAATGCAGTTTCTCTTCAAGGTATTCTTTGAACCCCAGAAGACATTCATATGTACAATCCGAATAATTAAAGTTCAGTATGTTCTTCCCGATATGAGTCACATATCTCTTGAAGATAGTTAAAGCATCCCTGTATGAATCTCTTGTTTTTTCGCTTTTATTACACTGCTTTACCAAAAATGTATCGAGAAAGTCAGCGGTTCGAGAAAAAAAGAGTTTGTCTGAGAGTATTGTTTTATGGCCCATATTTTTCTACCTCCGGAATGACCCTGCCAGCTGTGCGGTCTCTCTTTCGTATGAAGATATTTGCTTCTTCATTAAGGTGGTAGTAGTATAAGGATTCTTCAATACAGCTATGCCCAAGATATTTGCTGAGATATGGGAGCATCAGATCATATGACAGGCCTTCGTTTATCCATGCGTTCATTCTGTCTACAACGAAGCTATGTCTCAGGCAATGTACTGTGGGCTTTTTTTCACATGCATCCGCATACGGTGTAAGTGCCCACGCTCTATTGAAATGATGGTCAAGCGTTGTTTTATGCACGTGTTTTTGAGGAAAACGTGACGGGAAAAACCATACAGGTGTATAACCCAAGTTGTTGAGAATGTATTGCTTATAACTTATGAGCAGCTCGTTCATATCTCTGGAAACGCAAACAATCCTGTCCTTATCACCCTTGGAATGATAAATGGTGAGGATCCCCTGACTTAGGTCAACATCTTCTGAATGAAGACTGCAGGCTTCTGAATTGCGAAGCCCGCAGCTATAGATAAGCCGAAAGATGACACGATATGTATTCCACATCCTCCAGGCATAAAGATTCTCTGTAATCGGCGGATTTTCGTCCAGAGCACTGAAGAATGACTGTAGTTCATCATGGGAAAGAAAATGCGGGATAGTTACTCCTTTTTTTACGCTCTCAACAGGAATGTAAGAATGAATACCCAAGGAATTCATGTATAAGGATAGCTGTCGTACAAATGATATCCTCTGACTATGATAACTTGGGCTCTCATCGCCCCATGCATTCAGCCATTTATCCAGAAATTTGCGTGAAAAGCAAGGATCTTTAAGCCCATTTTCATTGCAGTAATTATCAAAAACATTCAGAAGATACTCTTCAAACTGGTAGCTGAATCCCAGATTACGTTTTTCTTCGATAAGGCCATCAATGTATTCTGAAACAACGCTTGTGCGTACATAGTTCTTATCCATTGTGCAGCCCTCCCTTCAGGAGGATTCCTGCATCTGCGAGAGAGATCGGGCAAAGACGCATACGTTCTTCATCAAGTGATATATATTTATGTACCGTTTTTGTTGTTGTCTGCCCTAACAGGTCCGAGACTTCAGAAAAGCCACAACTGTTTTGGAAGCGATCTGTGGCAAAAGTCCTTCTTGTGATATGAAAGCCATAACCTTGCCGGTTCTTATCCGGAAAGGCTTTGTACATTATCCGTCCACATACGTGACGGCTTATTTTTTTATAAGGCGCCTTATGCGTTATGAAAACATATCTGCTTTTGCTTTCAGGCCTGCCTTCTTTTATGTATATGTACAAGGCGTTCCCAACTCCTACAGTCATCGGCAGGACTTTTTCTACGTTTGTTTTCTGTTGACAAAAACGTATGCACTGAAGTTTCCAGTCAATTTGGTTGAATTCAAGTGCTGTAATATCGGATTCTCGAAGACCCATTTCCAGTCCGATCATAATGATCGCATGATCACGCAGACTTAGAGCATGATCTTCATACGTCAGATTTTTTAGTGCCTGTCTTTCCTGGCTGTTTAGTACTTTTACCACCCTGGTTTTTGGGGCAGCTACACAAGAGAGAGACTGTCCAAGAAAATGATTCTCTATATATCCGTTTTCTGCGAGGAAAAATAAAAATTTCCTTATCCTTACGTTATATGCATTCTTTCCTTCAACAGTTTCATGAGGGTCAGTAAGATTGAACTTTTTTAAATGGCTTGCATCAATCTGGCAGAATGATGTAAGTCCTTCGTTTACAAGGAACTGGCAGAAACGTGTTACTGATGTCCGGTACATACAGACTGTCGAGGAAGCTTTTTTCTCCCTCTTTTTCTGATCCAGGAACTTTACAAGTGCAGTCCTGCACCATTCCGGGAGAAAGTCACTCAAAAGTGGGCGGTAAACAAATATCTCTTCAGGATGGATAGCTCCTTCTTTTGCATAGACTTCAAATAATGATAGAATCCGGCGGGACATTTTTTCGTTGGAACCAAAGCAGGCAATTCCCTGTACTTGAAACCAGACCCAGGTAGACGCTGGATCATAGTGAAGACCGTTCATGTCAAGGAATAAAAAAAGCAGCTTCGTAGTTGCCTTTGCTGAGTTCATCATGGTGTCAGCATAACCAAAATTTCCGAGTTTTTCGCAAAAAACCTTGCTCATCTCAAGGAACTTACCTGAAGAAAAAACTTTGTTGCTCATTGATTCGATATTTCTTATATCATCTTGCACGCTCATAGGGAGTTCGTTGATAAAAACCGCCTTATCGACTTTTGGCAGGGAAAGGAAAATAGCGAATCCGATTGGACACATGCCCTGTTCGGACATCCAGAAAAGAAGGTTTGTTATAGTGCCTTTGTACATACTGAAATTCGCCTTGCTTAGGTTTGCAAGAGATTCGCAACAGAATGTCTGGAGATCTTCATAAGTCAACTCCGATGGATCAGAACATGCACAGTCCATTTGAATAAAGCCAAAGAAAAAACGACATCTGAAAAGGATGTTCTTTTGATGACTGTCCGTGTACTTGTCTGAAACATAGGACATATAGCTTGATATGATCTTTTCAAATGATGCTTTAAGTTTAATCCCGGTACGATTTATAAATCGTACATGCCCGACTTCATAAACATCCTGAAGTTGCCGGAGTGCTTTTGAAAATGATAGCATGGCACCCTTTGATTTAACCTGAATACTGAGCCACTTAGTGGCAATCTCGTTGGAATAGGAGACCCCATTGGAAACAAGATATTCCTCCAATTGTTTGAAGCAGGAATGAGCCAGCCAATAGGGTGTTGTTTTTCCAATCCTCTTGAGAAGATACTCAAGTACAATTTGAGAGTTACATTTGAATGAATTCATGGAACCACCTCCTTCTAAAAAACATGTAGTGGTTTCATTATCTCATTACATTTATTTATGCGAAATTCTATCGCCCAAATGTCTGGCTTGATAAGGGATTATTAAGAAAGTTCGCATAACAAAAAGGTTCGCATAACGGTGGATGAACACTCCGGTAACATAAATCACCCACAATATAAACTGTGTCATCGGCCTGAACCCGGTCATTCCATAATTCAATAAGTACATGATCCATTTCATCGGCATCGGCAAATGGCCTGTGATCGAACCTAATAACATTGGAATGTCCGAAGTGAAGGTCGCTTGTGTATAAAATCATATTTGTCACTGTCCTATATTTTCTTTATTTATTAACTGTTCTTATTGTTGTATTCTTTTCTTGATTTCTTGCCATGTTAATCTTTCCATATCTTATTTTAACTACATATTCGGTCAATTTGTTATAAAGTCAGTTTAAAGCCTTGAGTATATTATGTCATTTAACCTGTGGTTTAAAATACTATCTACATTCCATTTTTTAGATATCCTGTTTTTTCATTATCTGTGCTATAGATACAGAAATTATAGCAATGAATTAAGTGGGGGTGGCTAACGATATACGCAGCCACCCCCCCCACTTAATTCATTCTGTGCAAATCTTTACTTTTTTTCCGGAAAATGCTATCCCCATTTTGATGATGTTTTTTACTCCGTTATCAATCATCTCAATGCTATAGCTTTTATCATTTATTTGATTCAATGCTTCTTTAGATAACAACTCCAGCTTATTATCTTCAAGATCTTTACCCCATTTCAGCTCCAATATAACCCCCGGATACTTATTTTCTCTGGGTATCAAGGTGATATCATATCTTCCTTCACCAGATTCCCTGTTAGATCTGACCATGTACTGGTTATCCATTAATGCTACCAACCCGAGAACAAGTCCATGATAAAAGCCCTCAGCGCCTGCATCATAAAAGCTGATACTCTTCATCATATATTCACCTATTCCATCCTGAAGCTTTCGGACATCCAAAGCATAAATGCTTTCCGCAATCTTATTAGCTGTTGCCCTGCCCATTGCCCCGATATAAACTAGATGTGATAGTACTTCACTCTTATAAACAGCTGCTATCTCTCGGTTAGGTATAGCAACCTCACACAGCCATGATCCGTCCCCCTGGAGTTCCTTTTTTGGTGTTTTAAGATATCCTGCAACCAGAAGCAGGCTATAGATATTCGCAGGTTCTTCTGTAAGTGATCTATATACTACATTCTGATCTATTCTGGCTATAACTCTTTCTCCCATAAGTAAGGATCTGAGTCTTTCTGTTGTATCATCGGAAGCAGACTTCAATACATCTTCCAATATTTCATTCTTTCCTGTATTAACCCAATAGGCCTGAGGGAGGCATCCCTTTGACAGGTAATTGATCACTGACCATGGATTATATATCTCTTTGTTGCCGAAAATGTATCCGTCATACCAATCTCGCAATTCATTTTCTTTTCCCAAAGCACCATAATAATCAAGCATTTCCCTTACTTCGGATTCTGTAAACCCAAAGAAGCCATCATACTCACTATCCATTACCGAGTTTACGGTAAGATTATTGAGTCCGCTAAAAATACTCTCCTGAGCAATCCGCAGGATACCTGTCAAAAATCCATAGGATAGGTTTCTATTATCTTTAAATGCACCAGAAAAGAAGTTTCTCATGAATCCGATAATCTCATCATAGAACGATTTAGAATAACCCTCCTGTATTGGTGTGTCATACTCATCAATGATTATGATAGGTGCTTTTTTATAATGTTCAGTAAGCATTTTAGAAAGCTTCTGAAGGGACGCAGACAGTTCAACTTCGTTTGCCTGTCCGTTTACTACCTTATCATAATAATCTTTCTCGAACTTTTCGATCTCATCACTGTTTTTAAGTTCAGAATGTCTGCCAAATTCATCTTGGAGAAGTTCTGCGATTTTGGAAAATGTTGCTTCCCATGAATCAAATTTTACATCTTTAAAAGTCAGAAATATCACCGGATATTTCCCCTGATGAACTGTATATTCATTTCCACACTTCCAAATGGCTTTGTCCAAAAAATACTTACTAGTATCATCTTCAGATATTTCAAAGAAAACACGGAGCATATCCATGTTAAGTGTTTTTCCAAAACGTCGTGGACGGGTGAATAGGGAAACAAGTGCTTTACGATCAAGAAACTCTTTTATCAGAAGCGTTTTATCAACATAATAGTATTCTGACTGCGCACGTATATAATCAGAAATCCCAACAGGAAGTGGCTTCATTTCTTTATTCTTATCGGATTTAATGTATTTTCCTGTTACTATACGACTGTCAACAGGCTTTTCCGCATCATTTGGGATTTGCCACTGTTTTCCATCCTTCACAGCTCCCGGTATTTTACCAGTTTTACATAATTCAGTGATACGTCGCTCCGAAATACCCCATATTAAAGACATTTCTTTACATGATTTCATAAGACAATTCCTCATTAATAGTACTTTTTTATATAATAAAACATCATTCGGAAGTATGTCAACGAAATATTGATATGCTTCCGAATGATGTTTTATTCTACGAATTATTTTCTTCCATATCCTTGGTTATGAGACCATTCGGGTGAATTAATTCTTTAAGAAAGTGAGCATCTGTTCCGATAATCCTACTGATATCAGGCGACACAAGATTCAGAGCTGAGGCCAGTAATGGTGTTTATGGCTCATGGAAGACATATTGACCTCAAGAGGAATGTTTTGTTGCCTTGCCGCTTCTATGATTTCCATAGATATTGCCTGCATATCACTGTCCCAGTTTTTCTTTCTTCTAAATATCCTGTCCGGATGGGCAACAGCACCGAAAAATCTTGATTGGATTCCTTCGACGACAGCATGTCCACATCTAAACGTGTGCACATGAAAAATATCACTTGCTAACACCATGGTTTATTTCCCTTATCCTGCCAAAAAACTTCAAAATGCTATTTCAATTATCTCCGCTTTTTCTTTCAAATATCTCCTTATGCGGAGACTCCCACTTTACAGGGATCACACACGTATCACCGTCTATTCCGACACGCAACCGTTCAATCGCATCGTTTAAGGGGACAGGTTTGTAAAATGGACCACCTATCATCTGTTGTGTGCTGCTGGAACAACAAAGTCAACCTCATCATCATTTCTTTTAAGATTGGAGATTCCCTCATTTATTTCATCTTCACTTGCAAGCTCCTGTTCCCACCAGCTTATATGATTGATACGGTATGGGATATACTCCCTTTCAAGCTGTTTCTTTTTCTCCCTGAAATTTATATCGTCCTTTTCCAGTATTCCGCCCTGAATATCATGACTTCCTGCACCACCAAAGGTAAATATCTTCCTGTCATCGATCAAGAATACCTGACCTCTCATCAGATGAAGGATATGCGGACGTATCTCATGTACCTTGCCACCGTGCCATTCCTTTACCGGATACGAATTTAACCTGTCAAAGTTCTCATGATTCCCATCAACAAATAGTAATGTATATGGACGTTCCTCAAACCACCTGAACCAGTATTTTTCATATCTGCTTTCTGTTTCCTGATCCCAAATCCCTCCGAAATCACCGCAGATTATCAGGTAATCATTTTTGGTCATGGATTTTTGTTCAGGAAAACTGTCTGTATTAAAACGTCGTTTTAAATCTCCGTGAGTATCTCCTGTGATATAAATCATGAGTTCCTCCTTTGTAACAATCTGCTTCTGAGATTTACCGGTAGTCAAGCAGCTAAAACACCCCCGCCGGATACAAATCCCCACCGGGCAGGATCGGAGGATCAGTCTCAGCATTGGCCTTTGTAACTTCTTTCCTTTCGCCCGGGTCGAGCCTGATTTTCCCGCAGGAAGTGGATGCATACAACACCGAATCTCCTATGTTTTCGATATACCAGGGGCAGCCGCAGGTAACCTCGGAATAGAATTCGACATTCTGATAATGCGGGAAATACCTCAGGTCAATGCTTCCTTCTTCTGTGCTTATGAGGTAACTGTCCTGAAATGTCCCGACATGAGCCCATCCGGTGTAATGCCTCGGTTCCTCATCTTCTGAATCAACCGGAACATAGTAAAGTGAATGAAAGTAGTAATCACAAAAGTTCGATAGCACTAGAAGTACTTTTCCCTTTTCTATCGAAGGATAATCCAGCTTCCCATTGTTCTTCTCCTTTATCTCTTCATAATCCGGGATCAGATCCGGATACTTATCCTGCTCACGGAACCTGCAATAAGCCAGCGGACAATGGTAGATACTGTTTTCCGTGTGAATGACCAGTTTTTCCTCATCCTTATCAACAAACACAGATTTTACCGGAGATGTGTGAATGTCTATGGAGTCAGGAAGCTTCTTATGCCCTGTCACGATACCGTGCGCGATTCTTTTTACAACACCATCTATCTCATGCTCGCGAATGTACCAGTAATGAAGCTGTAGCTTCCTTCCGGTCTGAGGAGCCGTCAGTTTAGAAACATAAGACTCAATGACATCTCTTCCGATATCCTCATATTTCTCACCCTTGAGAGGATTTCTGTCGATGGCCATTTCGATATTTTTTCCGTTATATTCAAATGACAGCTTTGTTACTACCCCGTAATCCTTCACTACGCCATAAATGTCGTATTTTTCCGAGTAGATCTCTATTTCTTTCTGAAGAAATGTATCAGCCATGGTTTTTCCCCCTCATCTATTAACGTATCATTTATGCCTTTTATTTCAGGCATACAGATGCATATCTAATTGGCTCCATTGCTCCGGTATACAGTTTGATTTGCAAGTATAATGTTTAAACCGCAACTCTTACCAGATATTATTTTTAAGTATAAATCCCGCTTCACACCCTGTCATTTAACCTGTAGTTTAAAATCTTCAACGAACAGAAACCCCAACAGTTTTTATCAAACACTTCTTATCATTTACAGATATTTCTCTTTAAATATCAATTTGGAACACTTATAGAGGGTTTCTTGTTTGATTTTCCTCTTTATCTATATTATAATTTCACATATAGAGAAAAATTACAGCGAGGTAAAAAACATGGGCAACCTAATAGGACGTGAAAAAGAGATAAATCGTTTAAATAAAGTGCTGAACGAAAAAGAAGCACAGCTTGTAATAATATACGGCCGACGCAGAGTGGGAAAAACTTTTCTAGTCAATCAGTTTTTTGAGAATAAATTTGACTTTAAATTCACCGGTGCATATGACCGTTCAAAACAAGAACAACTAAAAAACTTCACGCTCGAACTAAACCACCAGACAAATCAACATAATCCTGTTCCTAAAGATTGGACAGACGCATTTTTTATGCTTAGATCTTATCTGGAGAAAAAAGATCCTGATGAAAAACAAATTGTCTTTTTTGATGAAATGCCCTGGATGGACACACAGTTGTCTGGTTTTCTTCCTGCATTTGAATGGTTTTGGAATTCATGGGGAAATTCAAGAGACAATCTGATCTTTGTGGTATGTGGTTCATCCACATCATGGCTTGTAGATAATTTCGATCATAACAAAGGTGGTCTTTTTAACCGGAGTACATGCAGAATATTTCTTAATCCTTTTAATCTTTACGAAACTGAGAAATACCTTAATTCAAGGGACATCTACTGGTCTAGGTACGATATAACTGTATGCTATATGATAATGGGAGGCATTCCATATTATCTAAGATTACTTGACCGGGAGCTTTCCCTTAACGAGAACATAGACATGATCTTTTTCGGAAAAAGAGCTGAACTATGGGACGAATTCAATCAACTTTTAAATACACTTTTCAAAAACAGCGAACACTATATCCATATTGTTGAAGCATTAAGCAAAATAAAAAGCGGACTTGAAAGATCTGAAATCGCTGAAGCGACAAAGCTTCCTTCAAATGGAGATCTCACTTCCATGCTTTCAAATCTTGAACAATCAGGTTTTATACGTATCAATGCAAGATTCGGAAATAAAAGCAGAGGAAAAACCTACCAGCTGGCTGATTACTTCACAATGTTCTATTTTCGTTTTGTCCGTGATAATCATGGAAAAGATGAACATTTTTGGAGCAATACAACTGATAATCCAACAAGAAACTCATGGCAGGGACTTACTTTTGAACAAGTATGCAAAGATCATATCTCTCAAATAAAGAAAAAACTTGGAATTTCAGGAATATTATCAACTGTTTCAGCATGGTCTAAAAAAGGTAATAACACTGAGACAGGTGCCCAAATAGATATGCTCATAGATCGTCGTGATCATGTGATAAGTCTCTGTGAAGATAAGTTTTCAACACAGCAATATGAAATAACCAAAGAATATGACGGATCCTTAAAAAACAAGGTTGCTGTATTCAGAGAATCCACCGGAACAAAAAAAACAATCCAGGTTGTCATGGTGACCACATATGGTATTAAACCCAATAAATATAGTAATTACGTCGGAAGGTCAATCCAGCTGGATGACCTATTTGAAAAAGAAGATACCTAACCAAGCATCCTATTATAAAAAGGAAAGAGAGGGACCTTCGTCCCTCTCTCTGTTACCTATCAATATATCATCAATTGG
>JAGAXP010000061.1 GCA_017940955.1 Oribacterium sp. | reverse complement strand
TGAAGTGCTGCAGTGAACAGATCCTTATTATCCATAATACATCCTCCTTGTGTGGCTGGTTGATATATCAAGGATAGCAGAAACTTTTAAATTTAATCAATGAGTAATGGTGGGGTTACCCACTATAAATGACGAAAGGCCGAAAAGGATAAGGACAATCATAAAATCCGTAACTAATGATGACGGTATCCCAAGGACCACACAGGACAGCATTCCATTTGACCGTATGTTTCAGGACGGAATATGCCGTATAGGGGATGACTACTATACGAAGACCATCGAGTTTCAGGATATCAATTACCAGCTGGCACAGCAGGAGGATCAGAAAGAGATATTTGAGGAATGGTGCTCCTTCCTTAACTTCTTTGACAGCTCAGTTCATTTTCAGCTCAGCTTCATGAACATGGCAACAGATGCGGAGAAATTCGAGAAGAGCATAGCAATCCCTCATCAGAGAGATGCCTTTAATGATGTGAGAGATGAATATACCGGCATGCTGAAGCATCAGATGGAAGCCGGCAACAATGGTCTCACGAAGACCAAATACCTCACCTTCGGCATACATGCTGAGTCCATAAAGACAGCAAAGCCAAGGCTTATACACCTGGAGATAGATATCCTCAATAACTTTAAAAGAATAGGTGTAAGAGCCAGGACTCTTAACGGCACAGAGCGGCTTGAACTCATGCACAGCGAGTTCCATATGGGTGATGATGCGAAGTTCCACTTTGATTGGAAATGGCTCACAGGGTCAGGACTTTCCGTGAAGGACTTCATAGCTCCAAGTAGCCTTAATTTCCGGACCGGCAGGACCTTCCAGATGGGTGAGATATATGGAGCTATGAGCTTTCTTTCCATAGATGCCTCGGACATAAGTGACAGGATGCTGGCTGATTTCCTTTCCATGGAATCGAGCCAGATAGTGACTATGCATATACAGTCTGTGGATCAGAATGAAGCTATAAAGACAATTAAACATACCATCACAGAATTGGACCGCAGCAAGATTGAAGAACAAAAGAAAGCTGTCCGTGCCGGATATGACATGGACATCATACCATCAGATCTTGCTACCTACGGCAACGACGCAAAGGCGTTCCTTAAGGAACTTCAGAATCAGAATGAGAGAATGTTCCTGCTCACGTTCCTGATACTTAATACAGGACGAACCCTTCAGGAACTTGAGAACAATGTCTTTCAGACCAGCGGTATAGCCCAGAAGCACAACTGTAATCTCATTCGTCTTGATTTCCAGCAGGAGCAGGGCCTCATGAGCACACTGCCTTTGGCCAGCAATCTCATAGATATTAAGCGTGGCATGACAACAAGCAGCACAGCGATCTTCGTGCCGTTCACAACACAGGAGCTCTTCCAGGGAGGAACACAGTCGCTTTATTACGGACTTAATGCCCTTTCCAACAACCTTATCATGGTCGATAGAAAGAAGCTTAAGAACCCAAACGGACTAATCCTTGGAACTCCCGGTTCCGGAAAGTCATTCGCTGCAAAACGTGAGATTGCCAATGCCTTTCTTGTTACTGACGATGACGTGATCATCTCTGATCCTGAGTCAGAGTATTCGCCTCTCGTCAGCAGGTTTGGAGGACAGGTCATAAAGATAAGCCCCACGTCTGATCAGTACAGGTCAGACGATGTCGAAAAACTGAGTCAAATTACGGAAGGGACAACAGGAGCAGGAAACCTTGAGGATTTGAACGGTGAGAATGACGTTGATGACAGCTCTTCGGAAGAATCCGATTATCTGGATGTTCTGAACAACAATGCTTATGACACTTCCTATGAAGAGGGATTTGGAGGATATAAGGGATGAGATTATTGAAAATAAAGACTATGGCTATAACAGTAATGCTACTTAGCATATTGAGCCTTACGATTTCGGATACAGCATTTGCACAGACAGGACCGGAGGCTGAATGCATCTGCTCAGGGCGTTGCAAAGAAGAAAAGGTTAATGAATTATACGACGTTTTTTATTATCCGCATCCTTTTTGAAAACAGTTGATTTATATAGATTGTTCTGAAAAAAGATGCGGATAAAAGATATGGCATAATACAATAAAGCCACCAGATAAAGGAGGTGGCGCCGTGAAGATATTTGATGATGTAACCCGGCAGGTTAGGTTCTATTTATCAGAAAACCACTACTGCCATTCACTTATCAAGGCAAACGAAAGATGCTTCCGCAGCCTTGAGGCATACCTGAAAGAGAAAGGAGTTGATTATTCCCCTGAAATAGCGAAAAAATGGATTGAAGATCCTGATTATTATGCATCATCTACAGACAGACCTCATTGGAAGATGGCTCTTGTCAGACTAAAAGATATTTATGAACATGGAGAGATATTGACAGAGCATGATACACGCCATCTTATGTCGTATACGGTTCTTTATGAAGGTCTGAGAAATAGCCTGGACAGTTATCTCGAAAGCCTCAAGGGCAGGTTTTCAGAAGAAACTATCGATGGTCACAAGCATCCATGCGCAAGGTTCCTGATCTATATCCAGAAAAACGGAATCTACACTATTACTGACATCACTTATGAGGCCATCTGTCAGTTTTACCGTACAGATATGCATCGTGGGCATTTTGAAAAGAGTCATACAAATGCAGCGGTATCCTCAATGATGACGTATTTCTGGTCAGAAGGGCTTGTCCCATACGGATTTACGATTATTATCCACTATTTATCATGTAGTAAAAGAAATACAGGCTGCTATTGGAATGATGTTCCGCCTTTGGTTCATAAAAAAATTACTGAAATCATGAAATCCTCCCCTACTGTTTGTACTGACAGACTTCGTGAGTATAAGGATTATTCCATGCAGCTGCATCATGAGAACGGGTATAGCAAATCTGTTTCTTCTGCGCATAAAAGGGCGATAGACCTCCTCATCCTATTCCTGGAAATGAATGGTCATAGATATAATCCTGAGATTGCTATTGTCTGGTTTAACAGCATATGTCATTACTTTGGTAAAGAACAGGATACCATGTACAGATCGTTGTGCATGGTTGCCGAGTACCATACTGCTTCGTGCATAGATCTGGTTACTGTGCACCGCAGAAAACCAGGAGCATTTTACCTGATCCCGGAATGGTGTAAAGAAGCAGCCGTGAAATATGTTGAGTCAAAGAAGAAAGAAGGATGGGCACGATCCACAATGGATATGATTCGGTCAAGTATAACCAGGTTCTGCAATTATCTTGACAGTGTTGGAGTCCGTTCTTTCATGGAACTGACAGTAGCACACATAAAACAGTTCAATGTAAACGACAGGCACAAAACACCTTACGGCAAGAATGCATACAACACCCGGATCAGAAAGTTTCTCATATATCTTGGGGAGAATGGGTATGTTTTAAATCCTATGCTCTTTGTCTCACTTACATGCACAAGCGCTCCAAGGGAGGCGATCATAGTTGTACTTAATGAAGAAGAAATGGCAGAACTTAAAAAGCAGATAGATTCTGATGACAGCAGGCTCTCTCTGAGGAAAAAGGCAATGCTGTTGCTTGGACTTAAAATGGGACTCAGAGCCTCGGATGTTGTGAACCTTTCAATAGATGACATTAACTGGGACAAGGCATCCATCAGGTTTATCCAGCAGAAAACGGTAGTTGAGATTGAACTCCCAATGCCAACAGAAGTAGGAAATGCTCTGTTCAGATATATCACTGAAGAACGTCATAAAAAGGGCGAAAGGAACATCTTCCTTAGTGAAAGAGCACCGCATAAACCTATAAAAAGAGCAAGCTGCAACCGTGCGTTAAAGTCAGCACTGCCTGACAGAAATGTGGAAGGCTCCGGTTTTCACGTTATGAGAAAGACATACGCAACGCAGCTATTGCGGAGCGGAGTAGGTGCCCCATTGGTTGCTGAAGCTCTCGGACAACGTGGAACAACCGCAGTCCACAGATACCTTTCATTGGATACTGACCGCATGCGGTTGTGTCCTCTCAGTTTAGCAGAATGTGAGATCGGAGGTTGGAATCATGACAGATAACACCTCCAGAAAAAGCATAGCGGCACCCTACATAGAAGGAGTAATTAATGAAAAGCATTCTCACGGATACTCTTACGAAAGCGAAGAACTGGTTCTCAACAGGTTTGATGAATACTGCGTAAAAAACAAGCTCGATACTTTGGAAATATCCAGGGAATTCCTCTCTGAATGGATGGAACGCAGTGAAACAGAAGGCGAATTCAACCGTGGGAAAAGGATATCTTGCGTCAGACAGCTGCTTCTGTTCATGGCTTCATGTGGGATTCATGTATACATACCACATGATTTCTGTCATTTTAAGAAGGCTTTGCCTCATATATTTGATCCGAATGAGATTGCAGAATTCTTTTGTGTTGTTGATTCATATCAAACCGTTATGCATCACTGTAGATATGAAAGCCGGCTGGCGAATGAATACAGCCTGTTGTTCAGATGGTATTGCTGTTGTGGTCTGAGGAATAATGAAGCCGCCGGAATAGCTGTTGAAAATGTTGACCTCGATAATGGCATACTTACCATCCTCGATTCAAAAGGCAGTAAAGACAGGCTTGTTTATCTTCCGGACGATCTTAGGGAATCCTCAAGAAGATACTTTGACTATCTTAAAGATGAGTTGGGATACGTTCCCAAATGGTTCTTCCCCGGGAAAAATCCGGAGAAGGCTCTTCCGAATACAACTGTTGATAACGTTTTTTCGCGTTTTTGGAGCAGTACTAAATACAGTGGCTGCAGTAACAAGCCAACAGTTCATGATTTTCGATTCACCTTTGTTGTAATGAGGATGAACCTGTGGGCTGAAAACGATCTGGATTTACGGGTTATGCTGCCGTACCTGAGTCGTTACCTCGGTCATAAAAGTACAAGTGAGACTCTATATTATTACTATCTTGTTCATGATGCTTACAAAACCATCAGAAAAAAAGATACTGTAGCTGATGCAGTGATTCCGGAGGTGGTGTCCTATGAGTAAAAAACCATCTTTCTCGGAACTGTTCTTTTCAAGAACTAAAGACTTTCTGGATATCTTTCTCCTCAGACAGGAGCAACGAAGCAAGGATACTGTGAAAGCCTACCGTATTTCACTCACAGAGTTTTATAGATATGTAACAGATCAGAAACACATGAAAGCCATGAATTTCAGATTTTCAGAATGCACATATGAGCTTGTGCTTGACTATTCACAGTACCTCCAGGAAGTAAAAAGACTGGCTAACAGTACGGTAAACCAGCGCCTGGCAGCTATAAAATCATACCTCAAGTATGTGTCTGATGGAGATATCGAGCTGATGCAGGTATATCTGAGTGTTCAAAAGGTTCCGCTCCTAAGGATCCCAAAGCTTCAGAAGCCGGTAATGGAGAAGGATGAACTGGAAGCATTTCTTGCAGAACCTAAGGATACAAGGTTCGGAAGAAGGGATAAGGTTATACTGATCCTGCTGTTCGACTCTGCAATAAGGGTTTCTGAATTAACATCTATCGTTTTGGGAGATGTTTCAACAGATATAAAACAACCTTCAATCATGATCCATGGAAAGGGACGAAAAATGAGATCTGTAATGCTAAATGACAAATGTGCCAGGCATCTGAAGGATTATGTGCACCACTATCATGATAGGGATGCGCCTTCTGATACACCACTTTTCTATACAGTCATACATGGAAAAAAGAATCATATGTCACAGAGAAATGTAGAACGTATAGTAAAGAAATATGGGGATCTTATCAGGATAGCATATCCAAATATGCCCCCCAAAATTTACCCGCATCTTCTAAGAAGGACACGTGCCACAGGGCTATATCGGGACGGAGTTCCCTTAGAGATGATCTCTGCCATACTTGGTCACGAAAAAACTGAAACAACAAAGATTTACGCAACCCCTTCGGTAGAACAGCTTAGAGAGGCCATTGCCAGAGGACAGCCTGAAGGAGAATATCTTGAAAAGCTGTGGGAAGGAAATGAAGAAGAAATCCTTAGAACATTTGGATTGATGTAAATTTTTATCCGCATCTTTTTTCAGAACAATCTATATAAATCAACTGTTTTCAAAAAGGATGCGGATAATAAAAAACGTCGTATAACACCTTCCCTTTACTGGCTCCGTCACGTACTTTTGTGTGAAGGAGCACGGTGCCGAGAGAAACGCAGATCATGGACAGCTGCTCATTGGAGTAACTGCATCCATTGTCAACGTAGATCTTGTCCGGTATCCCATAGGTGGCAACAGCCTGCTTGAATACTTTCTGAAAGTTATAAGCATTGTCGTTGTAGAACAGACCTCCGCCTACGATGAGCCGGGAATGATCATCGATGATTATCATGCAGTAGACACGGCGGGATTTCCCGTCTTCAGTGATGTATGGAAGGTAACAGGTATCGGCCTGCCAGCATTTGCCGAAGCTGTCTTCCTCAAATGCCTTACGGTCTTTGAGGTTTGGATT
>JAGAXP010000060.1 GCA_017940955.1 Oribacterium sp. | reverse complement strand
TAAGCAAGGAAGTTGTTGTCACCTTGCGAGGGAGTAAGCGAACACATTTTGTTTGTAATGGTAGCAGTCTCTATCTGACCGCTTCCATAATGGTTGTCAATGCGTGCCTGCAGAGGTATGCGGGAACGGTTGAACTTTGCGTCGGCATCAGTCTCAGGCGACCAGTTGATTACATCATCGGGAAACCAGCATCCGCTATACGGCTGCTGGGCTCTGGCAGTTGTCATGGCCGACAGCATGATCGTCAAGGCCAGAATTTGCTTTCTGATTTTCATTTCTTTAATATTATAATGTTAAATTGGTATGATATTGATTGTTATAAACAGGTATAACTTGCCGGCACTTTTTGTTTTTGCCGGCAAGTTTTTTGTGTTTTATCTACGAATGCGGAGGGGTGCACCGCTGTTACCAAAGTTTGAAGGTACATCGTCCGACACATCCCACCAGAGGCGTCGGCCCTGTGAGTTCTTTGCAGGCATGTCACTTTCTGTAAACGCCTTGTTTGAGTTCTCGGAATTAGGATAAAGCAGACGCTTGATGAAGTGTCCTTCAGGGACATCGCCACCAGAAGCGTTATTCAGCGGAAGCATAAGTTTGGGATAATCCGTGCGACGGAACTCAGCCCAGCCTTCATTGCCATTCGGGAACACTGCCATCCACTTCTGAGTGATAATTGCTTCGAGAATTTTCTCTTTGTCTCCTGAACCGAAAGTTCCGTCATTAAGAGCCACCAGCCCATTGATGTAGCTTTGAGCTTCTGTTGCAGAAATCTCGTAATAATCCATAGACGCCTGCACTCCCTGACGGTAAAGATCTTCAGGGTTGCCAGATCCCCAACCACGAAGAGCAGCTTCTGCACGGAGGAAAAGACTTTCGGCATAACCAAGCCATACAGTAGGTTCCGCACAATTGAACCATGATTTCGGATCGTGATATTTAGATTTTGCGGGATCTTTAGCTGTACGAGTAAGAGAGAACTGGTTAGGAGCCAACATCGTAACATCTGCAAATCCTTTTGGACAACCCTTGAAATCTTCTCGAAGGCTTTCTTCTCCGGCAGCAAGTGTACTGGCTGTCATCCCCGTACGATACCAACATACCAGACATCGGGGATCAATAATCTTTTCAATCTGATCTTTGCGACCTTGTTTTATTATGTAGGTTGAGCCACCAGTGGAAAGTGTACGGTAGTAGTTCTCTAAATCCCAACCCATAACACAATCTCCGTTATACATGACAGAACACATGGCCAATACGTTTTCCTGACCACCGTCATTGATACCCCCGGCTTCAACAGGAGCGTAACGGGGAACTGTTTTCATGTTATCATCATTGCTTTCCATCAGACCCCATTTATTGGACAAGGCATCTTGAGCTTCCTGTCTGGCTCTTTCTGGATCGATGTTTGAAATACGACAAGCCAGTCGCAGACGAAGAGTATTTGCGAAGCGCAACCATTTTTTTGCATCTCCATGATAACAAATATCGTCAGTGTCAATGACAAACTGCGATGCGTCATCAGGATCTATTGCGTCTACGGCTTGCCTAAGCATTCGGAACATGCCATCGTAAACATCTGCCTGAGTGTCATAAGGAACATTATTGGTCTCAGGAGTCTGAACTGATGCGTAGATCTTGAACGGCATGTCTCCATAGGTATCTGTATTTGCGAGCGCAAGAAATGCGAAATAGATACGTGTGATGTGATACTGGTTTACGTATCGTTCCGGGTTGGGACTGAATTTGAAGGCACGGAGCAATGAAGCATATTCCTTGCAACGATCGACATAGAAGTGGCGCCAGCGAGAAGAGCTCCATCCGTCGGCATAGTTGTAGTCTGGAGCAGAACCTACAAAGTTTGATTTATTATTGCCGGTGTATCCAGCATAGATATCATGAGTCAGATTAGTCGTAATCTGATAATCGTTGTAGTATCCTTCATAAAGGAAGTTACGGAATGTTGCAGAAGCTGCGGCAAGATCGTCTTTTATCTGCGCCAACGCTTCCGGGTCGGTAACTTCATAGGAGATATCAATATCTCCATATTCGCCTTCCGGATTTATCGGACCGTCGCCTCCTTCTTCTGTGTTTTTGTTAGGTAGGGCGTAAGGATCTTTGCCCAACTCAGTAAGGTCATAACATGATGACATTCCACCAATGAGCAGGAAGGATGTCATAGCCAAAACCATGAATCTATTTGATTTCATATGATATTTCAATATTTAAAATTACTTAATCAGAACTCAACATTCACAGTAAAGCCATAAGTACGGGTATATGGCACTGCCAAGAAATCAAGAGCTTGAGAGAACATGGAAGTATCGTAACCTCCTTCGGGATTACCTGGACAATGTTTCATGAGGTAGCAAAGATTGCGAGCCACAAAACTTGCACGCAGGTTTGTGAAAGGTGTTTTGCTCAGCCATTTTTTCGGCAGGGTATATCCTACCGAGAGTTCCTTGAGCTTAATATACGATGCATCGTGCACAAACTCTTCAGCATAACCACTTTCACTCTTGTAGAGGCCTATTGTCGAATAATAGCGCTGAGCTGAGACGGGAATATCATTCACTGAACCATCCTCTTTAACTCCGGGAACTACCATGTAGTAATCTTTGATTCCATTGAGTTCTTTAAACTCGCCTCGATAGGCCGTGCGTTCAGACAAGCCATTTTTAGTTGCCATGCCTTCAGACACACTGACAATATCGCCTCCGAATTTCATATCGAACATTGCTGAAAATGACAGATTTTTCCATTTGAAAGAAGGGGTAACAGACATGAGCAAGTCAGGCTGTATATTTCCTATAGGATGATCAAGGAGATACTGTTCAAGATTACCGTTTCCGGTCTCTGTCATCGGGAGGCCATTTGTACCGATAATAACATTTCCCGCAGCATCACGTTTCATAAGTTTGTTGGCATATATTTCACCAAGCTTACCTCCGGGAACAGCACCTACCTTAACGGGCATATTTGGATCGCCATTGAAATAAATGCGGTTCACACCATCGGCTAATTCATCGACAATAGTTTTGTTATGCGCGAGGTTTACACTCAGATTAAATGTAAAGTCTTTAGTCATTACCGGGGTACCGTAAACCATTAACTCGACACCTTTGTTTGTGATACGACCGGCGTTAACCCATTGTTGCGTCCAAGGTGCAGAGGCATCTACAAGCATTGCTTGGTTTTTGGTGTTGGAATTGTAATATGTGAAATCAAATCCCAGGCGATTGGCAAAGAATTTCATATCCAAACCAACCTCATAAGATGTTTTGATCTCCGGTTTTAGATTGGAATTCATCTTAATAGTATTGGGAATGGGTTTGCGGTCGCCCATCTGGAACTCAAACATTCGTACGTTATACAAATTGTATGGGTCCGGATCTTTACCTACCTGTGCTGCCGACAAACGAACTTTGGCGAATGTAATCCAATCCGGGAGCCCATTACCCATTCTTCGTGCAAAATCAGTGATAACAAAGCCGAGGTTGGCTGAAGGATAGAAGAATGAATTATGCTTGCTTGGAAGTGTTGAAGACCAGTCGTTACGTGCGGTGAGATCAAGCGACAGGAATTCCTTGAAAGCAATTTGAGCGGATGCGAATACCGAGTACATGGCACGGTTATGTCCGTCGTTTGTTGCTGAAGTCAGTTTATTACCGGTATTAAATATCCAGTTATCCTTGTTCAGCATATTCTGTACAGAGGCACCGAAAAGCTCATATTTTTGATACATTATGTTGCCGCCGGCAGTGAAGCCTATGCGCCAATTGTCGTTGATGCTTTTGTCGCCAATGAGAGTAGCCGATATATTCTGTTCAAAATGATTGATTTCCGAACGGTTCATGCTGTCATCAATCATTTGTTCCTGCCATGTTGTAGTGCCATTGGATATGGCGTTGATGGCAAGACCCAAATCGGTTTCTTCGATACGGGTACGATAGTAATCAAATGCGTATTTTGCCTGAAGGTGCATCCAGTCATTGAACGTAACGGTAAGACCATAAAAGCCAAATGCGCGCCAACGTTCGTCGGAATTCTGAAGACGATGACGCACGAAATATGGATTTGAATACGTCATATCGGGTCCATACCAGTTAACATGAGGACGAATATCATTGCTATATGTTTTTAGGTCTTCGAGACGTACATTACCGGGAATCATGAGCAGTTGTCCGACCTCTCCGAGCAGACCGGTGTATGGTCTGTTTTCAGCTTTGGTGTTTGATACAGAAACTTTACCTTCACTTTTCAGCCATTTGTTGATTGTTGCGCCTGCTGAAAAATCAATGTTCAGTTTTTTCAGTTTCTCTCCATCAAAAAGACCGCTGTTGTCATTGTAGCCTACAGACAAACGATAATTGCTTTTATCAGTCATATTGCTCAATGCGACGGTATGGAACTGCGAAAAACCGGTGCGGAAATAATCTTTAAGTTTGTCTCCGTCATAAACATATGGAATCATTTCCCCAAGGTAGTTAGGCTGTAATGAGCCGTCAAACTTAGGACCGAATGCGCCAGTATCATTGATCTTCAGTGGATTCCCTTCGCTGTCTGTTTCGTAATGAATTGTGCCATTGGATCCCTGACCATAGATTTTCTGCATTTTGATTGAACCTGCGACTTGGCTCCAAGTGAATGATCCGGAATAGCTTACTCCAAATCCGGCCTTGCTACTGCCTTTCTTTGTCGTGACAAGGATAACACCATTACCTGCGCGCGAACCGTAAAGGGCTGCTGCATTCGGACCTTTAAGAACAGATATCGACTCGATATCTTCTGGGTTCAGGTCAAAAGATGTGCCTCCTCGGTCATAACCTCCATAGGCAGAGGCATCAGAACTGTTGTTATCGGTAAAAGGTACACCATCTACAATCCATAAAGGCTGATTGTTATCGGTTAACGACGAATTGCCTCGTATGGTGATTTTTGTAGAACCGCCTAATCCGGTCGAAGCGGTATTCATTTGCAAGCCTGCTACTTTTCCGTCAAGAGCGCCTACTACTGATGGATCTCCCGTGGTGTTAAGTGCATCGCCCTTAACATCCTGAACGGCGTACCCAAGCATCTTTTTGTCTCGTTTGATACCTAATGCGGTAACTACAACTTCATTGAGTGTGTTTGTGTCTGGTATAAGAGAGATTACAAGGGTTGTTTTATCCCCTACTTTCACGGTCTGAGGCTTGTAGCCTATATATGAAAAGCAAAGCTCGGGATTCTCTCCAGACACTTCAATGGAGTAATTGCCGTCAATATCGGTAACAACACCTCTATTCTGTC
>JAGAXP010000059.1 GCA_017940955.1 Oribacterium sp. | reverse complement strand
TTGCCCCCGGTCCTCAGTCTCTATTCCTTCATCAGAAACAACTTTCTTCCTGTCTTCAGCCTCAGTTCCTCTGTCAGATACAACCCTTATAAAACTCATCTGATGAGGTCCGAGAAATAAATTCCCCGCCTGATAAACCGCTGCAGACTCCATATCATAGAGGTCATACCCCTCTGCAGCAACAGCCATAAAAGCTGCCGCCCTCTGAGACAGCACCGTGCTTCCGGTAATCCCCGAAGCCTCCCTCAGGTCAGTTTTGATCAACATATCCGGATAAAAAGTCCTGTCCGCATTCTGATCCAGAAGCTTATTCAAAAGGAAAATATCTGAATTATCTCCTTCCTCTGTCAGGCTTACCGATGAATGGTTTTCAACACCAGACGATTCCATAGTTCCAACTAATCCGTGTTCTCCATGGAGCGACGCAGCCGTCCCAACCGATTCCCGTTCTCCATGGAGCGACGCAGCCGTTCCAACCGACAGAAGCTGATCCCCCGGCCCCGCATCATATTCAGTCAGAACCGCCGCCACAGCAGCCGCTGCCGCCACCGGTCCCACACCGGTAATCGCAAGAACAACTTCCAAATCCTCCGAAACAAACTCCTGAAACCTCGTCCTGTCCGTCCTCTTCCTGAGCCCCAGCCTCTTGATCACCGGCTTCGCTTCTGGATACAGCGCCATAAAAACAAAAACCATTCAAACCACCCGCCAAACATTCCTTCTGTCATCTCTTCGCATTATAACACACCCCACCACCAATCGCTTAGTTCCTCAAACAATAAGAATTATATCAGCACTACAACGCATCACCAGTTCCGGCATAAATAAGCCTAAGTCAGAGCCGGAGGTCATCCCTTTATACACGTTGAGTGAGGGAGAGAAAAATCAAAGTCGAATCCCGTAGAGACAGTGGGCATCCGTTTTAAAACGTTGAGCCGAGCCGTGAATAATCAAAATTGCTCCCCTTAGAATCACTTGGTTCCATTTTCCTTAGCCCCCTCGCCAAGTCAGAGTTGTTATAAAAAGAACTCTGACATTGGCGAGGGCCTAGTGATTCTTAGGGGAGCAATTTTAGATTATTCCGGCGAGGCGACCCGTTTTTAAACGGATGCCCACTGCCTCTTAGGGATTCGATTTTGATTTTTCCGACCGAGGGACCCGTGTATAAAGGGATGACCTCCGGCTCTGACGTATTACTGATTAGACTGCTGCTGAGCAATCATGTTGTTGTAAGCTGCATTAAGCGCATTGGTATTCTTGATGATAAGGTACATCGCATAGAACGGACCAACGCCGCAAAGCCATGCTCCAAGAATCCACCAGAGAAGGATTGTAGTACCGCCCTCCTCAAACCTCATGCCGTAACGTGGAGCATTGCTCTGGATACGGTTGGCAAAGTTATACAGCCATACATAATCATAGATTCCGCAGGTAAGGATACCAAAAAGAATATACTCAAGGATACCCTTTGTCACCTTTCCGTCACCGGCGCAGGTAACATTCACATCCTGAATCATAAGGTGAATCATGTAAAGATCATAAATTCCGCAGGTAATGAGTCCGAGAAGAATGTAAGCCACGATGCTTCTGTCCGTCGAAAGCGGGCCTGCCGGACCACCGTAAGGCTGACCATTCGGATTAATGTTTCCGTTTGCACCGGTGTACTGCTGATTCACACTGTTTCCGGTGGGAGCATTGGCACCGGTGTACTGAGCGGTGTTCTTTCCGGCCTGGAACTCATTTTTTGCCTGAACAGCCATCTCGCCTACGGTCTTCAGATCTTCCTTGATGCCATTTCCGAAATTACTCTTGAGACCGGCCATAGGATCGATCTGCTTTTCAGTGATCTTCATGTAAACGAGAGCCATCATGGCAGCGGAGAAGATCACGCTGAGGAATGCTCCTGAGAAAAGGCTTCCAATATCATAACCAACGGCAAAGTTGATAAGTGACGTAAAGATCGCCCTAAGTACAACTGTTGCAAGAATAAGTACACCGCCGGTCAAAACACCTGCCATAAGAGGTTCAGCCTTACTGTCATCCCACTTTTTCCAAATAAGGTATGTAGTTACTGCGGAAAGCGCAAGACCACCGAGCTTGATGACATTGATAAGGAAGTTCATAGCTCCATATAAAAGTCCAATGACACCCTCATCCGCAAGGTATCCAAGTATACCGAAGAAACTGCCGATAACACGGAAGCACTGGAAGAACATAAGCACAAGGGCAACAATGGTGAAAACCTGACCGATCGTGCTTATTCCTGACTTAGGTGCCGGTGCATTCATATTTGGTGCACCATTGAATCCGCCCTGATTCGGATTAGCATTATAGCCTCCCTGATTCGGAACACCGTTGAAGCCGGCCTGGTTTGGATTGGCATTAAAGCTTCCCCGGTTCGGTGCACCGTCGATGCCGCCCTGGTTTGAATTGGCATTAAAGCTTCCCTGGTTCGGTGTACCGTTAAAGCTTCCCTGAACGAAGCCGCCCTGATTATAAGAAGCATTAAATATTCCCTGAGTCTGATTTACATTTTCCTGAGCCTGCTGTGCGACATTGACATTATGATTTTCCGCAGCATCTTCCTGCACCTGTGAAGTTCCTCCGAAAGCTCCCGCAACAACGTTCTCTGTTGATGTGTCTGAACTTGTTCCTGAAACACTCTCCGGCTGCTGTACGAACTCTGCCTCTCCGGCTGTCTCACCCGAAACCTCATTGAATGTCGTATAGGTCTCGGTTTCTGCAGATTCCTCAGCCACTGTGCCTGCTGTTTCAGCAGAAACATTAGCATCATCCGAAACGACTGACGAAGTCTCCGCGGCTGTTGTTTCGGCAGAAGCATTAACCTCCGCACCAGCTGCCGCAGCAAACTGCTCCATAGGATTTCCGCAATTCGGACAGAATTTAAAACCATCCTCTATCTGTGATCCACATTTTTTACAAATCATATTTACCCCCCAATGCATCATAAAAGACTTTTTATGACTATAGCTATTGTTTCGATGCTCCTCCATATAAAGCCTTCCCAGGGTCTGAAAACGACTATATCCTGATCCGGCATGAAGAACATCCTGTAACCGTAAACCATGAGAAATGCCGCCACGAAACAGATCACCAGAAGCCTGTATGTCTTGTCCGGAATCCTTTTTTTGAAAAGGATCACAAACACCGCAGGCGCCGGAAGCATCCACAGGGGATGATAGTAAAACGCCCCGGCGAAATCCAGATGCAGCACACTTAACCAGGCTCTGCTCATACCGCAGCCCGCATCGGAAACCCCCGTAAGAAATTTAACAGGGCAGCCGATTCCCAGCACCATTTGCAAAAAAAGATAAAATCCCGCAATGACGCAGAAAGCTTCAATGTCCGACTTCCAATTCCTCAAAGCATTACTCCGTTACTAAAAATTCAATTTAATTATACATCATTAGTTAAATATTCGCGAATTCAAGAATTTAAGAATATAATTTCTTTTTTACAATTTCATAACAGTTCGTTCCCGGCGGGATTCCAAAAAATACAAAATTACTATTGGAAATTGGGTAAAGAAAGATTATAATGCTCATTCATTATTGAAAAAGACGCCGCTTATGTCTCAATTTGTACATCAGACATAACAGCCGGAAATAAATCATTAAAGGAGCCGATTAGATCTGCATCTGTATGTCAGAGATAAACGGCGGAAAACATGAGTTTATAAAGGAGGAGCTTTTATGGAAGTAGATATGACCAAAGGAAATACATTTCCTATTATACTTAAATTTATGATCCCGCTTTTTATAGGTAATGTCTTCCAGCAGCTTTACAATATGGCAGACACCATCATAGTAGGCCGTTTCGTAGGCTCGGATGCCCTGGCAGCCGTGGGTGCCACCGGAAATATCATGTTTCTGGTTCTTGGCTTTTCCCAGGGACTGTGCACCGGCTTCACCGTTCTTACGGCCCAGGCCTTCGGTGCCCAGAATTATAAAAGAGTAAAACGAAGCGTGGCCAACGGCATATTACTGGCTCTTATAGTCGTTCTTACAGTAACTCTGCTTTCGGTTTCACTTATGAATCCTCTCCTGCACCTGATGAACACGCCTGCAAACATTTTCCGGGATTCCCTGACCTACATAACCATCATATGTCTCGGGACCGTGGCAAGCGTGTTTTATAATCTCTTTTCCGCATTTTTAAGAGCCATAGGAAACAGCCGTGTGCCCCTTTATTTCCTTGTTTTCAGCGCATGTATCAATGTTGTCCTGGATCTCCTGTTTATTATAGTAGGAAAAATGGGAGTAGCCGGTGCCGCCTGGGCCACAAATATCTCTCAGGGCTTATCGGCGCTGCTTTGTCTATTCTACATTCGCTTCAAGGCTAATGTTCTCTGGCCTGAGCTTAATGACTGGAGAATAAACCGTACAGACACCCAGCACCAGATGGCAGTAGGCATTCCCATGGCACTCCAGTTTGCCATCACAGCCTCCGGCACCATGATAATGCAGTCGGCCATCAACCTTTTCGGTTCCACCGCAGTTGCAGCTTATACCGCAGCAAACAAGCTCCATAATATAATGACCCAGGAAATGATAGCCATGGGTCAGGCTATCGCCACCTATTGCGGCCAAAACTACGGCTACGGAGACAGCAACAGGATCAGCAAAGGAATAAAGGCTTCCGTGGTGATAGAGATAATCTACTCCATCATTTCCGCCATTGCCTGCAATCTGTTTTTGAGACCTGTCATGGCGCTTTTCTTCGCAAGCTCAGGTTCTCAAGATGCCTCACAGGGAGCTGCCGCAGCACTTGATACCATCTCCCTCATGATGCCATGGGCAAGAACATATATTCATATAGTAACTGTTTTCTACATCCCTCTAAGCTTCATTTTTATTTTCCGAAATGCCATGCAGGGATGCGGCCACGGTTTCCTTCCCATGATGGGTGGGGTAGTTGAGTTTTTCGCACGACTTGTGGTGGCTGTCATAGCCATGTCCACCATGAGCTTTCCTCTTGCAGTATTCTGCGACCCGGCAGCCTGGATCACCGCCGGAGCCTTCACCGCCTTCGCTTACCTCCGGGTAATCAAAACAGTACGGCGGGAATTAACCAATAAAAACGCTTATGCAAAAAGCTCTTAGCCCGGAGAAATACTATAAAGGCTTTCTAAATACACATCGTTCTTAAGAGAAAGAGTGGCATATCCCGAAACCGGGATATGCCACTCTTTTTATACGTTAACTGCCGTTTCAAAATGAATTTAATGAGTGTTAACCCTTTATACCTTTATCGTCATGGAAACATTCATGCTAATAAATATGAACTATATCTGTCAATATGATATACTGCTGACCATCTTTCTCAGGGCCGCTGCCTGACCATTCAATTCCTGACTGGAAGCACTGCTTTCCTCGGATGTAGCGGAATTTTGCTGTACAACCTCGGAAATCTGTTCAAGACCTGTTGACACGGTTTTCACAGCCTCTGCCTCTGTCTGCATTTCACGGGAAATAGCTTTAGCGATTTCCTGACTCTTATTGGCATTTTCTATAACATCCTGCAATGCCTGTGCAGCCTCTGACACTATCTTCGCACCGTTTCTTACGGAAAGGATAGTTCCCTGAATGAGCTTCGAGGTTTCATTGGCGGCATCCTGGGATTTGCCTGCGAGATTCCTCACTTCACCAGCAACGACTGCAAAACCTTTTCCTGCGCTTCCTGCCCTTGCTGCCTCAACAGAAGCATTTAGAGACAGGAGATTTGTCTGGAATGCTATGTCATCGATAGCCTTGTTGATCTCATTGATCTTTTGAGCATTGCCTTCAATTTCATTCATGGCCTTGAGCATCTCCTGCATCAGCTGATTTTCATTATTGATCTTCTGAGAAACAGTGATGGAGGATTCCTCAGCTTCAATGGCATTGGCAGCGCTCTTTGCGATATTCTCATCAAAGGCCCTCATCTTGTCTGAAAGCTCCTGAATAGTTGAAGCCTGCTCGGTAGCTCCCTGGGCCAGGGACATGGAGCCGTTCGCAATCTGGGCAGATCTTGATTCCACCTCGGATGCAACGGTAGACATCTTGCTGAATATTTCCTTCAGGTTGTCATGGATGCTTTCAAAGGCTTCAATGATCTTCCCATACTCACCCTTATATTTTTCGGGAACAGTGGGCTTTGAAGCAAAATTGCCTTTTCCCATCTCCTCCAGAACCCTGCAAATGTCCAGAATTACCGCATCTGTGTCTTCCGCCATGGAATTATATTCCTTAACCATTTCACCCAGATCATCCTTTCCAAACCTTTCGTCAGATATGCGATAAGAAAATTCTCCGTCTGCCATGGTCAAAAGTCCCGAGCTTATCTCATGGATTCCTTTTGTCATATAGGAAGACAGATACTGGAATATGGTCAATATGAGAGCGATCGCAATAGCTAAAACAACTACGAGCACAATGGTGGAAGTAAACTTCAGCGTCTCGATCCTCCTGGAATTCATGTCTGCCACGTCCTCAGCATAATCCCCTATGTGTTCCAGATCCTTAGCAAGCTTTTCGCAGGTTATGTCCGTGTAACCGTTTAAGAAATAATCCTTTGCCTCCTTCAGCTTTCCAACCTCCAGATATGCAAAAATCTCATTGGCACCATCCACGACCCCCTTGAGATCCTGATCCAGATTAGTCACGAGAGACTGATCAGTGACGTTTCTTTTCAGGTTATCTACATACCCCTGCATAACTATGAATCTGTCATCCAGCCACTCCTTCTGAGTCTTAACATTATCCATTTTGGGATTAATGATGGCGATGAGCATCCTCTTTTGAAGCGCCTGAATATCTTTTCTCGCCAGATTCTCATCCATAAGATTAGGTATATTTACCGTAGTTATCATAGTTGCAGTACTGCTCATCTGAAAAAAAGCATTGAATGCTACGACAAGCGAAAAAACAAATATAGCGATGATTACGATCTGAACTACTCTGAATTTTGCCTTGATTCTAAGGTCATTAAATGTTTTCAGCATATTGACTCCTTCTGTTTCCGCATCCTTGTGTTTTGTTGATATATTGCCAGGCTAATCACTTACTTAAGTGTCTCTATCGACATATATATGCAAAACTATAATCTGTATCTAAGATAATTTGTACTTCAGGATAATAATATTTCGGTAATCTATGTGCCGAAGACCCCTGCATAACCTTAAAAATCCTATAAAAAAAGCTGCCGCGTCGCGACAGCTTTTAAATTTATATTATTAACTTGACCCTGAGACTCGGTATTACGTCCCCTTACTTAATTGTACTTCGGTTTGTACCTCGTTTCTTAGATTTCTATTTAAATTCTATAAATATCTTTTCGATAGTAATTTTTTATCTTATGGATATCATCTATAAATAGATTATTTCAATATTCAGTTTTGACTCTATATTCAATTATCAGATCGACTGTTTTTATTACTTGAATTTATCCTTCGAATCCTTCTAAGTATTCTTCTTATCAGATTTTCCGGATCTTTATTTATCCGGTCTCCCTTTAAAGACCTCTAATTAACCACTCAACTTTATTTCTCTACAAGAATCTTTCTTTACAGCTTCCTGTATATTCTTATGTCGATCTTCCTTTGCAATAATATCGTCTGGACTTTAATTAAGAAATAATCCGAAAATTCATTTCTCTATTGGTTTGAACCATCTCCCGGATGTACGGTCCGGAGATCTTCTCACGTTTTTCTTCTTTTTAAGCGGTCCAGAGGATACTAGTGACTGACTGATCTGGTGTCATGTCCTTGCACCTCTTGCTTTCTTTAGTTTAGTTTCGCAGGTTCATCCCCTGCACTTTTGCCAACCGGCCCTTCACCCTTTCTCGTCAGGTGAACTTTTCTGTTGACTTTTCTTTTTCTGTTGTCCTTACTTTAACACCGAAAACGTATTTTGTAAAGTTTTATTTTATGGAAATTATTTTTATTTTCAGCAACCAAAAAGCACATCGGTTCGGATAGTTCCATCCTCCCCAATGTGCTTATGGTTTTCACAAATCCTTTTATCATCCAATCAGCTTTGCCAGTTCATTAGCCAGAACAATTACCGGACTTTCGATCTTCTCGTAACCTGCGGGAATAGTATCATAGGTTCTTACGTATCCCTTATTACTGCTTTCCTTTTCAAAAGTAATAATCTCAGAATCCGTCGGAAGAACCATTCCGTAAACCTCTGTAGCCTCACGATAGATAAGATCCGGATTAACAGCACTGTCAATCGCTGACTTAACTGCTTCATTCGCCAATTTCAGTTCGTTTAATTCATTACGCTTACGATCAATGCTCTCCAGTCTTGTGGCAACTGATGTATCCACCTCTACGCATTGATAGCAGGTGCCAAAAATAAACAAAAGTGAAATGATGAGCGCTGCGTAACAAATCCTGTCAATGATAGCATCCGGAATGCATCTCAATGCGGGTTTGATTATGCTCTTGTCAATGTCATATTCCATCTTTATCTGACCGTTTTCCGTACGATACAGATGAAGCTGGTTTCTTCTTCCCCTCTGCTGGATAACTACAGTACTCTTTGAAGCTTCACGATCTTCTACTTCAAAAGAGCGTACTGTGTTGCCCTTAACCTCATATTGTTTCACTTTTCTGCTCCCCTTGCATAATTCTGACTTCCGGAAATATTTTTTATATATCAGAATTATGCGATTCCCATTTCTTTTTTATCCCACGAATTAATTACAATGTAATTATTTAGTAGTAATTATACACAATTATCCATCATATATCATCTTATTTTGCAGAAAAGTGTAATAATTTTTATTTAGCGTTCTTCACAATAAATTAAATAATAAAACCCCTTGAAATTACGTAATTCTGCAAAAAACGAAAAATTTTTCTAAAATTCTTCGTTTTTTAAGGGTTTTTATACGTATTTATATGCTTAAAGTATAAAAATTTAATAAAATCATTCCAAAAAATGATTTTTTCACCTGTATTTTACCGTCCTTATCCTGCCCACCTGCATTATAAATTTCAAAATTATTACTTTTGGCTATTTCAGGCATTACCCGCAACAAGCCAAAGGAATCCGGCGGATAACTCCCAAAAAGTCAAAATGATCCAATTCTGCCGCCATATCCACCAGGGGATGGTTCTCACTGGCAATAAGCGTCCCGGCAGAAAAAAGAAGATCCTGCAGCAACACCTTCCAGTGCAGCCACAGGACCTTCTAAAGTTGATTCTTTTACATCATATACGGCACCTGAAGCTTATACAGATTACTGAGCCAGGTGGTTCCGTTTGCTCTTCTGATATCCAAAGTATTGATCATAACAGATCTTGTTCTCATAACCCCGGGGCCTGCATAGTAGGCCATGGAGCTTACAGAACTGACAACATAGTACTTTCCGTTTACTGTTCCGAGATACATCATCTCATGCCCCTTAAAGAACAGCACACTTCCGATAGGCATGGTATTCAGCAACGCCATCTTCTGCTCGTCTGTGCATTCCGAAACATCATAGCTGAAGCTATGGGAAGCTGCCTGCCAGGTGGTGTTTCTGGGAAGCTTCAGTCCAAAGCAGCGGTAAACATCACCTACATAACCGGAACAGTCGTTGGAGGAAAGCATTCCTCCCCATCCATAAGCGTCACCCAGCATCCGGAAAGCAACTGTCAGGATATTCCTCTTTGTGAGCGGAAGATACCCCTCGCTGACCTCCACATTGCCGTTTATAAGGGCAAGCTCTTTTCTGTAGCTTCCGTCCCCGTTTCTCACCGGAATATAAACAACATAGTTGCCAATGGGTGAACGGTTTGTAACCCTCGCACCGTAGGATCCGGCCGGTGCCTCCTCCAGAAGTGTTCCCACCGTAAGAAGGAGATTTGAGCTTTCGGGATTGGTATTGGACTCGGCAAGTATTATCTTACTGCCGGTCACCACCAGAACCCTGTCCTCCGGGATCACCCAGGCGCTTTCCCACTGGGCCTTGGAGCTGCAAATGGCCACGTCATAAGCATTAACCCAGCCGCTGCAGTTCAGCGATTCCGCATAGTACCACAGACCGTCGGCGGAGACGGATTTGATCACCAGTGGCTCGTTCACCCTCACACTTGAAAGCACATTGTAGTCGAAATTCACATCCCCAAGCTCATCGGTGATGATGGTATCCGTGGGGAATGCATTCAGCGTGGTTCTCTTCACCACTATGGCATATGTGGGTCCCTGAAGCTGTGACGCAGACCTGTTCTGAGTATTCTGAGCAATGTTTTCGATCAGAATGTCGCTTAACTTGTTTCCGTACTGATCGAAATAGCCCTTGTTTTGATAGGACTTCAGATCCTCTCTGGCACCTGCCAGAACCTGTTCATTGAACTTCACTCCATCGATACTTTCGGTATAATGCTGAAGATCGTTCATATTTGTTTTCTCGTTCATGAGGTTGTCCAGGTTGATCTGCTCTATCTTACCTCTGTCCGCCTGAACCGTGTCTGCATCATACGGGGAAAATGAAAGCCAGAATTCCGGAGTATTCATCTCCTTCGTAACATCCGGCATGTAGGTTACACCGGCGTAGGCTTTTATCCCCGCCATATCCGCTGCCGTGAACAGGCATAGCGCAGCCGCTCCGGTCAGAGCATACCTCCGCCCGGCTTTTATAAGCTTTTTATATTTAAGTGCCAATGCTTTCTTCATTAGATAATCCCCTCTTTAAACGCATTTTTTCTCAACTTTATCAGACATGTAAATGCAGACCGGTTCACTCCCCAAAACCATGCCGATTGCGCCGTGAAAAAGGTTCCCGACGCAGATTTTCTTCATCATTATACACTAGAAATTTATTTTAAATATATAAAAAATAACTGTGGACAAATAAAATGTAAGCGCTATCATAATAATAGAACGTAATACAATTTTTGCATTTTTATCAAAGGAGAAGTATGAAGAACGCAATTGTCGGACAATCTGGAGGTCCTACCTCAGTAATCAATTCATCACTGGCAGGTGTTTTTGAGGCTGCAAAGAATCGCGGCGCAGAGCATGTGTATGGTATGTGCAATGGTATCCAGGGATTCCTGGAGGGCAGATACATTGACATGACTGCAGTTTTCAAAAAGAAAATGGATATAGAGCTTTTGAAGCGCACACCCTCAAGCTATCTGGGAAGCTGCCGTTACAAGCTGCCGGAGCTGGATGCAGAAGGCGCAAAGGCCGTGTATGAAGATATATTCAAAAAACTCGATGATATGAATATCGGATACTTCTTCTACATCGGCGGAAATGATTCCATGGACACCATCAACAAGCTGGCGGCCTACGGCGAAAAGATCGGAAGCGATATCAGATTTGTGGGAGTGCCTAAGACAATTGACAATGACCTCACCGTGACAGACCACACCCCCGGCTACGGTTCCGCCGCCAAGTACATCGGCGTTGTAATGAAGGAGATCATCCGTGACGCCACTGTTTACGGTACAAAATATGTGACTATCGTAGAGATCATGGGCAGAAATGCAGGCTGGCTCACTGCTGCGGCAGCTCTTGCAAAGGACAATGACTGTGAAGGCGTTGACATGATATGTCTCCCTGAGGTTCCTTTCAATGTTGACCGTTTCGTTGAAAAGGTTCGCAAAATGCAGGAAAAGAAGAGCAGCATTGTCATCGCAGTTTCTGAGGGCGTTAAGCTTGAGGACGGCCGCTATGTCTGCGAGCTTTCAGACGATGTGCATGCAGTAGATGCCTTCGGCCACAAGGCATTAACCGGAACAGCCAGATTCCTTGCCAATACCGTTGCCAGAGCCATGGACACCAAGACCCGCTGTATCGAGCTTTCAACACTCCAGCGCTGCGCGGGACACCTTACCAGCCGTACAGATATCACTGAGGCTTATCAGGTAGGCGGTGCTGCAGTTAAGGCGGCCTTTGAAGGACATACCGGCGAGATGGTTGCCCTTAAGAGAATTTCCAATGCACCTTACCAGTGCACAACAGAGCTTCATCCTATCTCTGAGGTAGCAAATCTTGAAAAGAAGGTTCCTCTTGAGTGGGTCAATGATGACCACACCCAGATGAAGCAGGAATTCATCGACTATGCTCTTCCTCTCATTCAGGCAGAGCTCACTCCGATCTATGTCGGAGGACTCCCTCAGCATATCTACATCGGAGAAGAGGCATAAATCCAAAGAAAAGCACCGGGGAAGGTTCTCGCCGGCGAGAACCTTCCCCGGTGGATATAAAAGTCTAAAAATCCCCCTTAAGTAGTTTTGCAAATCTAACCTGTCTACTTAAGGGGGATCATCATTAAAACGCCTCTTTAATTTTCTATTTTCAGTTTCTCGTATAGTGGTTCGTTCCGTTCGTCATCTCCGTAACCATTCCATCCTGCACCGCCAATGCAGTTAACTCATCACTGAGGCTTGAAGCATCCAGCTCAAGGCGGCGTGCCTCATCAGTAGTATAGAGATTTTCAGGACCGGTAACCCAGGTGGTGATTCCCTTAAACACGAGAGTCTGGTCATCAACCTCTGCAGAATATTCTGTCACACAAACATCTCCCGCATACCAGGAAAGATCCGGATCTTTTTCGATAACATTGCCTCCGTTCAGAATAAGTATCATACGCTCACCATCCTGATTGATCCATTCACCCATAAATGACTCAACAGACAAAGCTTCCTTGCCTCCGAAGGTAATGTTTATCTCCGGCATACTTATAACAAACGGAACCGTAAGTTCCGGCTGATCCGTGTTCATATCGGCATCAGGTTTAAAAAACTCAAGTGTATGAGGATAACCCGCGATAGTAAATCCAAGAAGAGTTGCCGAGGAACGAAGCTTGCCACCCTCCGGCCAGATTCCGGCCCAGTCTTTTTCGATAGCTTTATTGCTTAAAGGAGCCATTCTCAGCTTATAGCCTTTATACTGTGAACCTTCCCCCTCCTTGATCTCTTCAGTCATATTAATGGTTATCTTTGTATTATAGTATTCTCTTACCTTCTCAACCGCCTCCAGCTGCTGCTGTTCCATCTTTTTGATCATGTAGTTTCTTACACTGGTGAGCACCGCCGGCATGGTCGTGTTTTTCAGGTGTACTATATACTCATCCATCAACTGCTGTTTTTCCGCCTCGGTGAAGTTCGGAATCCTCCTGACCGTAACATTGGGAGTATCCGCTGCCACATCATACATTTCATCACCGCTTAATTTGAAGAACTGACTGGCATATTCATTAAACCCGGCCTCCAGGGCTGCCATCGCTATCTCAGGATCATCCGGATGTCTTTCCAGAACCTGAATAACCTTGGCACGCCAGTCCTTCGGCGTCATGGGCTTATGATTTTTACCATAATACCCTTCATTATAGTGATGATAAACATAAGCGATATCCTCAAGCTTTGTTGCCTGTGCCTCTTCCGCAAAAGCCGTAAGCATTTTATCCAGAACGAGAACTCCACCCATGCTGATGGATAAAGCGCCTGTTCCTACCTTTGTTAATGCATTCGCCCAGTAGGTAGTCACCTTGCTTCCAACATCTCTTATGAGATTAAGAACCTCTCTCTTATCCGCGCCGCCGCCCACTGTATCCTTCAAGCTTATCTTCAGAAGATTTGTGCATGTGTTGATATATCCCAGGGCGGAAAACAAGGTCTGGTTGGTTTCCGGAATACTTGTATCCAGCCAATTGGGAATATCATCAGAGCAGACAATATTTATTGCATTATCAAGCTGGTCTGCATAGTCAAAAAAGAGTCCGGTTGCCTCTGCTCCCTGTCTCATTATCTCCCTCATCACAGAAGGATCATCTCCTGCTATCCGCTTTGCAAAGTCAATGGTCTGTGACTTATCCATGTATGAATAATAACCTAGTACATCCGCTATACAGGCATTGCGACGACCTTCATTTTCAACATAAAAGGCACCGTAAACAGACAGGTGGTCCGTGTATATCACAAGCTCCTTTGCATCTTCATCAACCTCGAACAGCACATCCTCCCATTCCCCGGTCTCTTCATTTTTATATTTTGCACCGACGCACCTGGCAGGATCCTGTCCCGCCTCACAAAAGCTTGTATCATAGGGGATTCGGATGGTGATGAAATCATCAAGCTCCTTCATATCACCTATAGAGAAATCATAGGACTCAATTTTATATCCCTCATCCTGATTCTCCTCAACTTCCTGCTTCTCAACAGTCAGATTCTCTTCTCCGTCCAGAACAAAATCACCCACATCCACTGTAATTCCGTCCCCCAGGGTTGCACTGGTATTTTCCGGTGATAATGTTGCCGTCTCGACTGTCTGCACCGCCTCCGCTGCTTTTGTTGCTTCGGTTGTGCCGGCTCCTTCGTTCTTTTTTACACCTGTATCAACTTTACTTACCGCTTCGGTACCCTTCGTGTCCGTAGTATCTGTTTTACCCTTACACCCCGAAAGCACCGACATAAACATTGATACAGAAATAAGAACCGCAATAAATCGTCTCATGATAGTTTCCTCCTTTCCATGATCAATCCTGCTTCAGGAAATCCACTGCTTCCCAATCCCCGTTTTTATCCAGGTCCACGAAGAAAGTGATACGGTCCGCTGTAGTGCAGTTTGTTCCGGTGCTGAAGCTGCCATCCTTATATACTCCGATTTCAATATCTACAGCTTTACGGTTTTCACCTTCCCCTGCAATGATCTGAAATTCATGTGCCACATCATACCTTATAGGCAT
>JAGAXP010000058.1 GCA_017940955.1 Oribacterium sp. | reverse complement strand
GGAGAGCTCATAAATGTGTAAGGGTTATTGACCTGCACCATATTATGGCGATGCCCGCCATCATTTAATTAAAGGGGAAATATTTATGAAGACAGCGGTAATAGGTGCCGGCACCTGGGGCACTGCTTTGGCGATTCTTTTGGCTCATAATAACCATGAGACAGCTCTCTGGACCAGATCCCGGGAGAATGCTGAGACCATGGAGGTGAGCAGAAAACATAAAAATCTTCCTGATGCTGTATTGCCGCAGGGATTGAAGGTTACCTCGGATATGCAGCAGGCGTTACAGGACAGAGACATGATAGTTCTTGCTGTTCCTTCCATATATATCAGGGAAACTTCGAAGAAGATGTCGGGCTACATACGTCAGGGTCAGGTTATAGTGTCTGCCGCAAAGGGCATTGAAGCTGATTCTTTAAAGACCATGACTGATATTATAGAGGAAGAAATACCTCAGGCGGATGTAGCGGTGCTGTCGGGACCGAGCCATGCAGAAGAGGTGTCAAGATTTATTCCCACAACTATAGTTACAGGAGCCAGAACCGAAAAAACAGCCAGGTTCATACAGGATACTTTTATGTGTGACTGTTTCAGGGTTTATATCAATCCGGACATAAAGGGTATCGAAATCGGAGGCGCTCTCAAGAATGTAGTTGCTCTCGCTGCGGGAATTGCGGATGGTCTCGGTTACGGGGACAACAGCAAGGCGGCCCTTATTACAAGAGGTATTGCTGAGATCACGAGACTGGGTGTAAAAATGGGATGTGACATAGAAACCTTCCAGGGACTCAGCGGAATAGGTGATCTGATAGTTACCTGTGCCTCCATGCATTCCAGAAACCGAAGAGCCGGAATTCTTATAGGTCAGGGAAAAACCTATAAGGAGGCCATGACAGAAGTGGGACAGGTTGTCGAGGGTGTATATGCATCCAGGGCGGCATTGCAGCTTGCCGAAAAGTATAATGTGACCATGCCTATAGTTAGCGAGATAAATCAGGTATTGTTTGAAAACAAGTCTCCTGAAAAAGCTGTGGAGGATCTCATGATGAGAGACAGAAGACTGGAGAATCAGGGGCTCTGTTTTGATAAATAAGGAAAACCGGAGGCTTTTTGAACGCTGATCCGGCATTCTTTTTCGTAGGTGTCATCCTCTTCGGCAGTAAAAACTGATATAGAAAAACCATGTAACGGGTTCGAGCTTTAACTTATATCGTGCATAACCACAGGTTATCGAAAGAAAAATTAATTTGCTTTATTGTTATAAAAGCAATTGACTTTCGATAGCCTGTTTTTTATAATCAAATAAAGGTTTTCAGTATCAGATATAGTACTTATGGGGTTACGTAGGGAATGTCTGATCAGTACGGATAGAGCCGGGATAAGGCTCTGAAAAGAGAACTTAGGAGGAGAAAAGTAATGAAAAAAGTTTTAAGCGTTGTACTTGCAGGTGCTATGGCAGCTTCCCTTGTTGCCTGCGGGTCTTCATCTACAGAAACAACAAAAGCAGCTTCCGGAGACAAGGCGGCTGAGACTACTGCGGCTGCTGCAGCTTCCGGAGACAGCGGCGCTGCTGCTTCATCTGACCTTAAGTGGAAGTTCGGTTCACAGGGACCTCTTACAGGCGGTGCTGCAGTGTATGGAACAGCAGTTGTCAATGGCGCAAAGATCGCTATTGATGAGATCAACGAGAACGGCGGAATCAACGGCTATCAGGTAGAGCTTCAGACAGCTGATGATGAGCATGATCAGGAGAAGGCTGTTAATGCTTACAACTCATTAAAAGACTGGGGAATGCAGGCACTTATCGGACCTACAACTTCGGCTCCGACCATCGCAGTAGGTGCTGAGGCAGTTAATGACAATCTCTTCATGCTTACACCTTCAGGTTCAGCGGTTGATTGTACAAACACAGCTAATGCTTACAGAGTATGCTTCTCGGATCCTGCACAGGGTGCCAAGTCAGCACAGTACATCGGAGAGAACAAGCTTGCTACAAAGGTAGCTATCCTTTATGATTCATCAGATGTTTACTCAAGCGGAATCTATGAGTCATTTGCTTCAGAGGCACAGAATTACGGAATCGAGATCGTAGATACAGAGCAGTTTACAGCAGATTCAAAGACAGATTTCTCTACACAGCTTCAGAAGATGCAGGCATCAGGCGCAGAGCTGGCATTCCTTCCTTTCTACTACACAGAGGCAGCTCTTGTACTTACACAGGCCGACACAATGGGCTATAAGCCGATTTTCTTCGGTGTAGACGGTATGGACGGAATCCTTGATGTTGAGAATTTCGATACATCACTTGCAGAGGGACTTATGCTTCTTACTCCGTTTGCGGCTGATGCAACAGATGATGCAACAGTTAACTTCGTAACAAAGTACAAAGAGGCATTCGGCGGAACACCGATCCAGTTTGCTGCAGATGCTTATGATGCTGCATATATCATCAAGGCTGCTATCGAAGCAGGAAACCTTACACCGGATATGTCAGTTGACGCTATCGGTGCAGGTCTTGAAGAGCAGATGAAGACTCTTAAATATGACGGTATAACAGGTTCAGGAATGACCTGGGATGAGAAGGGCGATGTTGATAAGGAGCCTAAGGCAGTAGTTATCAAGGATGGCGCTTACGTATCAGCTGAATGATAAATATGGAGCAGGGAAGCTTCCTGGTATTCTAACTTGATAGGTTTTAAGCATAAAGGGTTGCTTTTAAAAAAGCAGCCCTTTAAATGTGTGATGATATTTTTGTGAAAGATTATTATTACGCGGGTACATGTCGATGAATAGACATGATGATTTTGAACGATGAGGTGGCAAAGATGATGAGTTTTATTTCATATCTTCTTAACGGACTGAGCCTTGGGTCAGTGTATGCTATTATCGCTCTTGGATATACCATGGTATATGGTATCGCCAAGATGCTGAATTTTGCACATGGTGACATACTGATGGTGGGCGGATATACGGCTTTTATAGCACTTAATTCCATGGGACTCCCTATACCTGTGGCAGTGCTGGTCAGCATGGCGGTCTGTACATTACTTGGTATCACCATTGAGAAGGTTGCATATAAGCCTCTTCGTCAGGCAAATTCATTATCCGTGCTTATTACAGCTATCGGTGTATCTTACCTTCTTCAGAACCTTGCTCAGCTTATCTTTACCGCAAATCCAAAGAGCTTCAGCTCCTTTGTGCCGCTTAAGCCGGTGAAGCTTGCAGGAGGACAGCTTACCATATCCGGAGAGACTATCGTTACGATCGTAACCTGTATCATCATAGTTACAGGTCTCGTGACTTTTATCAATAAAACAAAAGCCGGTCAGGCTATGCTCGCTGTTTCGGAGGATAAGGGTGCAGCTACACTTATGGGTGTGGATGTTAACGGAACTATTTCCATGACCTTCGCCATAGGATCGGCGCTTGCTGCCATAGGCGGTATTCTTCTTTGCTCCGCATACCCCACACTTACTCCGACCACAGGCGCCATGCCCGGTATCAAGGCATTTGTAGCTGCGGTTCTGGGAGGCATCGGCTCTATCCCCGGTGCATTCATCGGCGGAATAATACTTGGTGTTTTGGAAAATCTTGCAAAGGCATATATATCTTCAAAGCTTTCGGATGCAATCGTGTTTTCTGTTTTGATCATCGTTCTTCTCGTGAAGCCTACAGGTATACTTGGTAAGAAAATCATGGAGAAAGTGTGAGATAGTATGGATAAAGTTAATGTTGAAAAACAGAAAATCTTTCGCAGCAATCTGATCACTTTCGGTATGGTGATCGCTGCGTATATCGTTGTTGAGGTAATGATGAAGACCGGGAACATCACCTCCCTTCTGAAGGGACTTCTGGTTCCTCTCTGCATTTATTCCATACTTGCGGTGAGCCTCAATCTGGTGGTAGGTATCTCCGGAGAGCTTTCTCTCGGTCATGCCGGATTTATGTGTATAGGAGCCTTTACCAGTGCAACCTGGTCAATGCTTATGAAGTCCTCCTCGATGCCTGAAGGAATACGTTTTTTCTTTGCTATCCTTATAGGAGCGGTTTCTGCCGCATTTTTCGGATTCCTGATCGGTATCCCGGTTCTGAGACTAAAGGGAGATTATCTTGCCATAGTTACACTTGCTTTCGGTGAGATCATAAAGAATCTGGTTAATGCCCTTTATTTTGGCGTGGATGCAAAGGGACCTCATTTTTCTCTTGAGGACAGTATGCATCTCAATATGGATGGCGGAACCATCATCATCAAAGGTGCCCAGGGTATAACCGGAGCTCCGAAAAATTCAAATTTCACAATAGGTGTCATATTACTGCTTATTGCTTTATTCATTGTCCTGAATCTCATAAACTCAAGGACGGGACGTGCCATAATGGCCATCAGAGACAACAGAATAGCGGCCGAGTCAGTAGGACTTAATATCACAAAGTATAAGCTTCTGGCATTTACAATTTCTGCGGCTATCGCGGGAGTTGGCGGTGTGCTTTACGCACATAATTTGAGTTCCCTCCAGGCTCTTCCCAAGAACTTTGGTTATAATCAGTCCATTATGATCCTTGTATTTGTGGTAATGGGCGGAATCGGAAATATCCGGGGTTCTGTCATAGCGGCAGTTGTTCTGACCCTCCTTCCGGAGCTGTTGAGAGGCCTCAGTGATTATCGAATGCTTATATATGCTGTGGTTCTTATTTTTATGATGCTGTTTACATCGGCACCGGCTTTCATGCAGTACCGTGAGCGTATTATGACGGCATTACATGGTAAAAATAAGGGCGGAAAGGAGATGGATTGATATGGCTGCATTACTTAAAGTAGACAGTCTTGGTATTTCCTTTGGCGGATTAAAAGCTGTAGATAAGTTTAATGTTGAAATCGAAAAAAACGAGCTTTACGGACTGATCGGACCTAACGGTGCCGGAAAAACCACTGTATTCAACCTGTTGACCGGAGTATATAAACCTACAAACGGGCAGATAACCCTGGATGGAGACAACATTACCGGACTTGACTGTGAGGCTATAAATAAGAAGGGCATAGCCAGAACCTTCCAGAATATACGTCTTTTTTCTCAGCTATCCGTTTTGGATAATGTTAAGGTGGGACTTCATAACAACCATACTTATTCAACCCTTGACGGAATTTTTCGTACACCTAAGTTCCGCAAGGTGGAAAAACAGATGGATGAGAGAGCTCTGGAGCTTCTGAAGGTTTTCGAGCTGGAGGGATATTGCGATTATAAGGCTTCAAATCTTCCTTATGGTCAGCAGAGAAAGCTTGAAATCGCCAGAGCCCTTGCAACAGATCCGAAGCTGCTTCTCCTTGATGAGCCGGCAGCCGGCATGAATCCCAATGAAACCGAAGAGCTTATGAATACCATACGTCTCGTAAGAGATAAATTCGACATGACGATCCTTCTGATAGAGCATGATATGAAGCTTGTTTCCGGTATCTGCGACAGATTAACAGTTCTTAATTTCGGACAGGTACTTAAGCAGGGACTGACTCAGGATGTTCTGCATGATCCTGAAGTTATAAAAGCATATCTTGGTGATTAAGGAGGGATACTGATGAGTATAATGTTAGATGTTAAGGATCTGAACGTATATTACGGTGTGATCCATGCGCTTAAAGGCATTTCCTTCCATGTTGACAAAGGTGAGATAGTAACTCTTATCGGTGCAAACGGAGCCGGAAAAACCACCACACTTCAAACTATAACAGGTCTTATACCGGCCCGTTCCGGAAGCGTAATGTATAATGGAAAAGAGATCATCCATACACCGGGACACCAGCTGGTGGCTAACGGGCTTGCCCATGTTCCTGAGGGGAGAAGAGTTTTTGCAACTCTTTCGGTTTATCAGAACCTGATGCTCGGAGCCTACACCCGTAAGGATAAAGAGGGCATTGAAGCCACTCTCAGAACGGTATATGAGCATTTCCCCAGACTGGAGGAGCGCAGAAACCAGATGGCCGGAACGCTTTCCGGAGGTGAGCAGCAGATGCTTGCCATGGGAAGAGCCCTTATGAGTAAGCCTGAAATGATGGTTCTGGACGAGCCCTCCATGGGACTTTCACCTATTTATGTAAATGAGATCTTCAACATCATTGAGAAGATCCACGACTCAGGTGTCACGGTGCTTCTGGTAGAGCAGAATGCCAACAAAGCTCTGTCCATTGCTAACCGTGCTTACGTGCTTGAGACCGGAAATATCACCATCGAGGGTAATGCTCAGGAGCTTGCGAATGACCCCAAGGTCAAGGCTGCTTATCTTTCGGAATAATTATCGATAATCAAATATAGAAGCATGGAATTCAAAAAGTTCTGTTGGTATAATAATGTTATATCGACAGGACTTTTTTATTTGCTCTATCAGGTTTTTGTGAAAACATGACGGCATCGTCAAGCCTTAACAAAGAGGATTTAAATTGGCTGACGTTCCAGATTTGACCGGAGGTGACTATGAAACTTTACTTTATCGGAGCTGATCATGAAGTAACCGGTTCATTACATTATCTTCATGCAGCAGGATTAAAGATCATGATTGACTGCGGCATGCAGCAGGGGACGAAGCATTATGAGAATGCTCCCCTGCCGGTGAAATATTCTGATATTGATTACATACTTTTGACACATGCCCATATCGACCATTCCGGTATGATTCCATATGCTTACAAGAATGGCTTTAACGGAACGGTAGTTACCACAAGGGCAACGGAGGATCTGGTTAACATAATGCTCAGGGATTCGGCACATATACAGATGCAGGAGACTGAGTATAAAAATCGTAAGGGTCAGAGAGCAGGGGCTGAAAAAGTGGTTCCTATCTATGATCTCAATGACGTAAATGGAGTACTGGAGCATTTTCGCGGTGTTGACTACAATGAAGTTGTGGAACTTGGAGACGGAGTTAAGGTCCGGTTTATAGATGCCGGACATCTGTTGGGATCTGCGTCCATTGAAGTTTTGATAAATGAAAACGGAATTTCGAAGAAGATAGTGTTCTCAGGAGATCTGGGTAATTTTGATAAACCGCTTATCAGGGATCCGCAATACATTCATGATGCGGATTATGTGGTAATGGAATCCACTTATGGAGACAGGTTCCATGATAAGAGCGTTAATCACATTGATGATCTTGTAAAGATAACCCAGAGAACCCTGGACAGGGGCGGTAATGTGGTAATGCCTGCATTTGCGGTTGGACGTACTCAGGAGCTTCTGTACCTGTTCAGACAGATAAAGCAGGATAAGCTTGTAACGGGACACGGGGATTTTCCTGTTTATGTAGACAGCCCTCTGGCAGTTGAAGCAACTCATGTGTTTACTCAGAATCTTTCGGACTGCTATGATGATGCCACAAGAGAGCTTGTCATGAAGGGTATAAATCCTATATCCTTTAAAGGACTTAATCTCCTGATCACTTCCGAGGAATCCAGATACATCAATTATGACGAGACACCAAAGGTTATTATCTCCGCATCCGGAATGTGTGATGCCGGTCGTATCAGGCACCATATCAAGTACAATCTCTGGAGACCTGAGTCCACAATAGTTTTTGCGGGATATCAGGCTGAGGGAACCCTGGGGCGCGTGCTTGTAGACGGTGCAAAGACTGTCAGGATATTTGGAGAGGAGATTGTGGTCAGGGCAGAGATCGCCCAGATGGCGGCGATGTCTTCACACGCTGATCAGGACGGTCTTATAGACTGGATATCTGCGTATGATCTCAACAGGCCGGACAGAGTTTTCCTCGTTCACGGTGATGATGACTCCATGAAGACATTGGCTTCACTTATATTTGAAAAGCTTGGTTATAAAGTTGACTGTCCGTATTCCGGATCTGTTTTCAACCTTGCAAACGGCAAGTGGGAATTTGAGGGACAGCCTGTCCGTGTGGTTAAGGAAGCGGAGTATTCTTCCAGCGGCATACCCGGAAGGAGAAAGATATCTGACGCGGCGTATGACAGACTTATGTCTGCTTACAATAAGCTTCTTACGGCTGTCAGGGCAAATTACGGCGGAACCAACAAGGATCTTGCAAAGTTCACCGACCAGATACTGAATCTCTATGACAAATGGATGAGATGATAAAACATGCACAATAGAATTTCTAAAAAAACACTTTGGGGGATAATGGTGCTCACTTTGGTGTGCACCATTATTACTTTGGGATTAAGAATATATCTTAAGGACAGACTCGATTCTTTCGAGATGGAATCTGTAGCGGAGACCCTTCCGCATGAAAAAGAAGAACAGCTCATATTCACGGCTATTGAAGAAATCAGTGAGCCTGAAGAAGAGCTTTTGGAAAAATATAATTCCCATTTTGATGAGCTGGATACTCTTTATGAAAGGATATCCACGCTGGAACAGGATGAATCCCTTAAAGACAATTACCAGAGGATGGCAGATCTCTGGGACCATGAACTGAAGGCTCTTGGGAACGATATAATGGCCAAGATGCCGGAGGGGGAGAAAAAAACATTCTTTGACGGTGAAAACACCTTTCTGGTATCCAGAAATCATGAGTGTATGAAGGCTGTGGGGCATAATAAGGTGAGCATTCAGGAAAGAATAGATTATCTTGACAGGTATATCACGGTGACACGGGAGCATTGTAAAGACCTTATCAAAGAATATACGTCCTATCTTGCAACTTAAAATGCGCTGTGGTATATTTTACGGGTTAACGAATTGTGTAAGTCTGCCCAAAGATAAGGACTTATACGGAAAAACAGCCTGATCGGCAATATAGTTTAGAAATAACGAGGAGATAACAAGAATGCAGTACAGAGGCGTAAATGAATTACGTGAACTGTTCCTTAGCTTCTTTGAGGAGAAGGGATGCTTACGCTTAAACAGTTTCTCGCTGGTGCCACACAATGACAATTCATTGCTTATTATAAATTCGGGCATGGCGCCTATGAAGCCATGGTTTACCGGACAGGAGATTCCGCCGAGACGCAGAGTGACAACCTGTCAGAAGTGTATCCGTACAGGTGATCTTGAGAATGTTGGTAAGACTGCCCGTCATGGCACATATTTCGAGATGCTCGGAAACTTCTCGTTTGGTGATTACTTTAAGAAAGAAGCTATTCCATGGGCCTGGGAGTTCCTTACGGAGAGAGTCGGTCTTGATCCCGAGCGACTTTATCCTTCAGTTTATGTGGATGACCAGGAAGCTTATGATATATGGCTTAACGATATGCACATTCCTGCCGAGCGCATTTATAAGTTCGGAAAGGAAGATAACTTCTGGGAGCATGGTTCAGGTCCCTGCGGTCCTTGCTCAGAGATCTACTATGACCGTGGAGAGAAGTATGGCAACGGTCCTGAGGATGTAATGGGTGGAGAAGGCGACCGTTTCATGGAAGTATGGAACATCGTATTCAGCCAGTTCAACAACGATGGCGAGAACCATTACACAGATCTTGCACAGAAGAACATCGATACAGGTATGGGTCTTGAGAGACTTGCGGTAGCTGTTCAGGATGTTGCATCTATTTTTGATGTTGATACACTTAAGAGCCTTAGAGACCTTATCTGCGAAATCGCAGGTGGAATCGAATATGACAAGCCTGAGACGCATGAATCTGACATTTCTGTTCGTATCATCACAGATCATTCACGTTCCATGACCTTCATGATCTCAGACGGTATCATGCCTTCGAACAACGGAAGAGGCTATGTGCTCCGCCGTATCATCCGTCGTGCAGTACGTCACGGAAGAAAGCTTGGCATCAAGGGCTCATTCCTTCCTGCACTTGTTGAGAGAGTTATCGAGACCTCAAAGGACGGTTATCCTGAGTTGGATGAGAAGAAGGACTTCATTCTCAGCGTAGTTAAGGCTGAGGAAGAGAAGTTTGAGAAGACCTATGAGCAGGGTATGGAGATCCTTGAAGAGATGGAAGCGGCTCTGTCTGCATCAGGCGAGAAGATGCTTTCAGGTGAGGACGCATTCAAGCTTTATGATACATACGGATTCCCTGTTGACAATACCAAGGAGATTCTTGAGGAGAAGGGCTTCACAGTAGATGAAGAGGGCTTCAGGGCTGCCATGGAGAAGCAGAAGAAGCAGGGACGTAAGGACAGACTCGAGTCCGGTAAGATGTCAGAGTACAGCGGACATGCTGCAACAGTATATGACGAGCTTGATCCGGAGATCAGCTGCTCTTTTGATGGCTACAACAAACTTGAGATGGATAGCAAGGTGGTTTCAATGGTTTCTCTCGGTGAAGAGGAAGCTGTTGTTGAGGCTCTTTCAGACGGTGAAGAGGGTGCCATCATTACTGAGTCAACTCCTTTCTATGGAACCATGGGCGGTCAGGTAGGTGATATCGGTGTTATCGTTCTCGGTGAGACCTCCGATAAGGAAGAAGCTAAGCTTGGCAAGGGCGCAGCAGTATTTGAAGTTAAAAAGACAGAGCATATCGGCGGAAACAAGATCGCACATATCGGTGTGATGAAGAGCGGTATGATCAAGCTTAATGATACAGTTACACTTAAGGTTGATGCTTCGAATCGTATGGATACCTGCAGAAACCACTCTGCAACACACCTTCTTCAGAAGGCTCTCCGTGAAGTTCTCGGAACTCATGTAGAGCAGGCCGGTTCTTTCCAGGATGCAGGCAGAACCAGATTTGACTTCTCACACTTCCAGGCTATGACCAAAGAAGAGCTCAGGAAGGTTGAGGATATCGTTAATGAGAAGATCCGTGAAGGACTTTCCGTAAGAACAGATGTCATGACTCTCGAAGAGGCTAAAAAGTCAGGAGCTATGGCGCTTTTCGGTGAGAAGTACGGTGCAGAGGTAAGAGTTGTACGTATGGGCGACTTCTCTGTAGAACTTTGCGGTGGTACTCATGTTGAGAACACACTTCAGATCGGTCAGTTCAAGATCGTAAGTGAAGCCGGTGTTGCTGCCGGTGTAAGACGTATCGAGGCTCTTACAGGCGAGAATGTACGTAAGTATTACGAGAACCTTGAGAAGGAGATCAATGCTGCAGCAGAGTTGGTTAAGGCTACACCTGCAACTCTTGCGGATCATATCAAGTCCCTTCAGAAGGAACTTAAGGATCTTAAGAGCGAGAACGAAGCCCTTAAGAGCAGGGAAGCAAAGAATGCGCTCGGCAATGTAATGGACAATGTTACAGAAGTTAACGGCGTTAAGTTCCTTGCGGCTCATGTTGCCGGAGT
>JAGAXP010000057.1 GCA_017940955.1 Oribacterium sp. | reverse complement strand
GATGAGCTTATGATGGGAGAAGTTTTGAGCTTTATTCCTAAGGGAAGATGGATTGATATCTTTAATGGAAGAGTTTACGAAGGCGAGAAGATGAGAAAGCTCTACAGGCCAATCGAGCAGATGCCTGTACTTATAAAGGCTGGAGGCATCGTTCCAATGTCCACAGACATTGATGAGGATGTGAATAATCTTCCTTCAAAACTAACAGTTTATCTTGGAATTGGTGCAGATGGTGAGTACACTCTTTACGAAGATGATGGAAATACCAATGAGTATATGAACGACAACGGAGGCTTTACTAAAATAAGCCAGCACTATGATAAGGCAACTGGAAGGCTTGTGGTAAGGATACATGCAGCAACGGGCAAAACAGCTCTTTTACCTGAAAAGAGAAACTATAAGCTTGTTCTGTGTGGTGCAAATCCGGTTGAAGGATATGATTATGACGAAAAATCCGGGCAGGTCTATGTGGAAATTGATGGTGTTGAGACATCTGAGGGTGCAGGGATTGTAATAGAAAACGTGACTCCTGGCCGCAATGACACTCAAAAGGATCTGTTTGATTTTCTTAAGAGATGTAAATTCAGCTATGACCAGAAGCAGAGAATATATGATGCCTATCTTAGAGGAGAGCTGGAATCGGAGGAAAGTGTTCGCAGGCTTGATATTTCTGAAAAGATGAAGGATGCCATATTGGAAGTACTGGGATAAACTTCAGGGAAGTCAGCGGGGACGGTTAATTTGACTTATTATCATTAGTCAATTTAACCGTCCCCCTGGCTTTCCTTTTTTAATGTTTTACGGTATGAGTTTCTATGATGTTTCTAACTGTTTTTTCAAGATGTGGTTTAAGGTCATTAAGGGATACAGGATCATTATACATAATGGAGCTGTAGCCGGTTGAACCAACAAGCTCTATTATAAGAAAGAGCATTACTTCCGGGTCTTGAAATTCAAGTTCGGACTCTTCGATCATTTTCCTGTATACTTCTCCAAAATCAATGTCCTCACTGTTTGTAGGTGTAGTGAGGGCTTTTTTGAATACTGCCCATGAAAGATCTTTATATATGAAAGCGAGAAGCCCCTTGTTGGCTTCAAGCTCATCCAAAACATAGTTCATTATAAATATAAGTCTGTCTTCAAAGCCTTCGATTCCGGCATCTCCGAGAGCTTCATAGGCTTTCATAAAGAGTTGACTTGATTTGTGGGCGATAAGTCTGTTCCTTATATCATATTTATCTTTAAAATAAAGATAGAAGGTTCCCTTGGCAACTCCTGCCTTATTAACGATATCTGAAATGGAAGTCTTGTTTATTCCCTGTGAAGTGAAAAGTTCAAAGGAAGTATTGAGAAGATTTTCCATTTTTAATTTCTTATTATCTGCTGCTTTTCCCATTTTTATATCCTCGTTTCACTAATTCTAACACATGACATTCTGAGCTGCAATCGGCATGAATTCAGAGATACAGCCCTTTTTGATAACTGACGGAATAGTGTAGAAAAATTTTTTACAAAAAATATTGACCGTTGGTCATATTCATGTTATACCATAATATATAAAAAATGACTAGCGGTCAATAAACTATTTCATAAAAAATGGTTCCGCTTGAAATAAAAATGAATCAACAAAAAGGGAGGCAGTTTGTTATGAATAAGCTTTCACATTTAATTGTAAAGCTAAGATATGTTATACTGATAGTGGCAATAGCACTTCTAGTTCCATCCGCGATCGGCTATTTTAACACAAGAGTCAATTACGATATCCTTACTTATTTACCGAAGGATATCGAGACCATGAAGGGTCAGGATATCCTGCTTGACCAGTTTGGCACAGGCTCTTTTGTCCTATATGTAGCTGAGGGCATGGAGGAAAAAGATGTTGCGAATCTTAAATCAAAAATCGAAAATGTGGACCACGTTGCAGATGTAATCTGGTACGACTCCGTAATGGATCTGTCAGTTCCAATGGAGATGCTTCCAACAGAAGTCTACGATGCTTTCAATAGCGAAGACGCCACAATGATGTTCGTTGTATTTGATGAAGGAACATCATCAGATGGAACAATGCAGGCCATTGAGGACATCAGAAAGATTTCCGACAAGCAGTGCTTCATGAGCGGCATGAGCGCCATCGTAACAGATACCAAGAACATGGCAGAAAAAGAGACACCTATATATGTAGGAATCGCAGTACTTCTTGCAGTGATAGTTCTTTCACTGACAATGGATTCCTATCTGATACCTCTTTTCTTCCTTTTAAGTATTGGAATGGCAATCGTTTACAACATGGGT
>JAGAXP010000001.1 GCA_017940955.1 Oribacterium sp. | reverse complement strand
TTCAATCATTACGTCATTAACCACATCTACAGTAATAACAGGGTTGGGAGATTGGCTTACAGGCGGAGACGGATTCGCTAAGATGGGTGAAGATCTCTCTGACTTTGCAGTAAAAGGTAAAGATTTCTTTATCAATGCCGATAACATTAAAAAGGTAGATGAAGAAGTAGTAAATTCCATTGCAAGAGTTGCCAGAATGGTAAAGATATTAAGCGCAGAAGCTGTTCTTAATGGCATCAACGGTATCTTAACTAAACTTACAACCGGTAAATCACCTCTCGAATCGTTTGCAGATGAACTTAATGCCTTTGCTCCGGGTTTCGTTGACTATGCAAATCAGATCAGTTCAATAGATTCGAATGTTGTTATAAAATCGACAGCAGCTGCTGAAGCTTTGGCTGCCTTTGCAGAAAAAGTTCCTGAAACAGGCGGCTTACTTTCGCTTTTCACAGGTGACAGTGATCTTGGTGAATTCGGTAATGCAATTGGCGACTTGGGCGCAGGATTACTTACATATTACAATAACGTCAAAGACGTTGATATGGATCTGCTTTCTTCGCTGTCTACATTCCTTAGCGAAATGTTAGATCTTTCGACAAAACTTGATGAAAGTGGAATGTTAACATTTGATATTCAGAGTGTTGTAGCTGCCGGTGTCGCTCTTGCAGAAGCCCTTGCTACATCTTTCTCATCTGATGAATCAAAAGAGAACATTAAATCAGGTGCGTCTAAATTGACGGCTGCTATGGTCGAACAAATCGAAGCTGATTTTAAAGATTTCACAGATAACGGCCTTATGACCTCCAGAAATGCGATGATAACTGCTATCCATAATGATAACGGAAAGAGCAGAATGAGATCAGCAGCTGATGATTTAGTGGATTCTTTCTCTACCGAAATGAATCGTGTTATTGGCAATTATACAAGTAACGAATTCACAAGTAAGAGAGACATTCTTATATCTACGTTTTCTAATTACGAAGCTAAGAATAAAGCTAGAGACTCTGCAAATGATCTTATAAATACTATTGTTACTGCGATAAATGATCGTACGGGAGATATAGCAACTGCTTTTGGTGACGTTGCCAGTGCAGGACAATCTGCCATTCTTTCATGGGAAGTACCTTTCTATAACGCAGGTTACTTCCTGATGCTTGGCTTGCATAACGGTATTATTGACAATAAGTATTTAGCTATAAATGCAGCTGCTGATGCAGCTAGAGAAGCTTTAAACGAAGCAAATCGTGTTCTTGATGAACATTCACCGTCTAAAGAAACCTATAATACAGGTAAATATTTTAGTATTGGTATGGCAAATGGTATCAGTCATTATGCTAAATCTGTTACCGATGCCAGTGGATCTGTATCTAAAGAAGCGCTTAACACGTTGAAAGCTTCTCTTTCCGGTATCAGTGATTCAATGTCCGAGCTTGATGAACTTAATCCCAGAATCACTCCTGTTCTGGATTTATCACAAATTCAAAATGGAAACGGAATAATTTCCAGTATGTTTAACGGACAACCAGGAATAGCTGTGAGAGGAACAGTACCGGGAATTGTTGATGATGTTCAAAGTATGGCAGTAGATGTACAAAGCGTGACGAATCGTGACATCGTTAATAGCCTTGACAATTTAAGAAATGAATTCTCTTCGTTAGAAGACAGAATGAGTAACTTACAGGTAATACTTGATTCCGGAACTCTTGTTGGTGAAGTTTCACCTAGAATCAGTTCGGAACTTGCAACATATTCAAATAGGAGTAGATAAGATGTATCATTCAATTACGTTCAGAAAAGTATACGATACAGATGAAACAACACTTGTTGATACATCTTATCGTGACTATAATACGTGGGATGATTGGAGACTTATACCGAAGGAGCGGCCTGTTATAGACCCTCCTTCATTAAGTTTTCAGCAGAATGTATTTCCGGATAATCAGCCAATATCGTTTACTACTGCTGATTTTTTAAATGGTACGCCGTATGCTCGTCAAGCATCATGGACGTTTATTATAGATAATGATTACAACGAATACGATCAGCCAACTGTATTTAACAGTATAATGAACGCGCTTCACGGACAGCTTATGAAAATTTATCTTGAGGATGATCCAGATTATTACTATTACGGTCAGGTAACCGTAGGCAAATGGTCTCCTCAGAATAACTTTTCAGAAATCACAATCGAAGTTGCTTGTGAAGCTCTTAAATATGGAGAAGTAAAAGAGGTAAGATTTAATAAGGGGCCAACTTATACATTAGATGTCAATACTGATTGGATGTGCCCTTGTATTGTTATTCTTAAGCCGTTTACAACGTTTACGAACTTTACTTTATCAGGTTTTGCAAATTCACTGAAAATTGTCGGAAACACAGATATAGTATTATCGCAGTTGCCTCTTTTACCGAATGAATATCCTTTTGTTATTAACGGCATAACAAAGAAACTGTATAGAAACGGTGTTGATGATAATCAGTTTGGAAAAGTAAAGCAGATGTGGCAGTTTCCTATGTTGGCCTCCGGTACAAACATTATCACAGCATCGGCGAATAGTACAATAAGTAATTTTCTTACAATAACTTTTAGGTATCAGGAAAGGAGATTCTGATGGTTTTCAAGAATATAGACATGGTTACTTTTCTGAATAATATTGCGAAAATACAGCGAAAAAAGCTTCCGGTAAAGGTTAGTTATGCTTTAGCACTTAACTATAAAAAGTTGAATGAAATTGCAACAACATACAATGAAGAAGTTAACAAACTTGACCCGGAAAAAGATAAAGAAGCTGTTTTAGAGCTGCTTAATACCGAAGTCATGGTTAACATTCAGAAAGTAAAGATCAGCGAGTTTGAAAAAATTGAAGCCAATTCAAAATACGATGTACTTACACCGGATGATTTCGCGCTTATCTGGTTTATGATTGACGATTAAGAGGTGGTAGTATGCTCCGCATTTTTGATAAGAGTAATAACTTAATTCTGTTATTAGATAAGTATAAGGATTTAAAAATCACAAAAAAAGTAGCGCTTGGAGATAAATCCCTTAGCTTTATTACGTCATCAAGTAATATCAACTTGCTTGAAAACGAAGGATATATCGAAACTGATGACGATCGTTATGTTATAAAAGAAATACGACCGAAATCTGATGCTACAGTAGAAGTATATTGCCAATTAGACGTTGAAGCGCTTGAAGGCAAGACTTTTCTTTTATTCGAGAGTGTGGAGCATAGTATTTCCGAAGCTATGAGCTTAGCTTTTGTCGGTACAGGTTGGACGGTTAAAGCGTCGGATATCTTTAAAAACAGAACTCTTCGAAAGTCTAACTGTACGGCATTAGATGTTGTTAAACAGGCGCTGTCTGTATATAGATGTGAATGTATTATAGATTCTAAAAATCATCAAATTAGTTTTTGTGAAGAAGTAGGCGCTGATAAAGGCGCTTATTTTATGAATGAGTTGAATTTACGTTCGCTTAATATGTCAAAGACGTCATATGATTTTTATACTGAAATAGAGCCTTATGGAAAAGACGGACTTACAATAGCAAGTGTTAACGATGGCGTTAAATATTTATGGAATTATTCATATTCAAATAAATCTAAAAGACTTATTTGGAAAGATGATAGATATACAATTCCTAAATCTTTAAAAGAAGACGCTCAAGCAAAACTCGATGATTATTCTAAGCCTTATGTTTCGTATTCTGCTGACATAATAGATTTAGCTGCTTTATCTTCAAAGTATTCGATTTTGGATTTCGATATCGGTGATACCATAACTTTAATTGACATACCGACGAATACTCATGAAAAACAAAGAATTGTTGAAATGACGATTTATCCTGATCAGCCCGAAAGGAACTCTTGCACTTTAGCGAATCTTGTTTTAACTTTTGAAGAACTTTCTTCCAAATACAATGAAGCAGCAGAAACTGTAGAAAATGTTACAACAAGCAGCGGAAATGTTGACGGCACTACTGTAGAAGGTATGTCTGCTTCGCAGTTAACAGATTTAGATAGTGTTGTAGCAAGTACAGCAACTATCGCTAATTTACAAGCAGAAGATGTAAGCATTAGCGGTCGTTTAACAGCTGTTACGGCAGATATAGGTACGCTTAATGCAAACGTTGCTAATTTCGAAGAAGCAACTGTCAATAGATTTAATGCTGTTGAAGGTTCGATTGCGAGTCTTAAATCAGATTATGTTGACGTGGCAATTGCCGACATCGATACTTTGAATTCAAATTACGCAGCAATTCAAAATCTTTTAGCAGGTAATGTCACAGGTGAACAAGCAGAATTTATCAATTTGAGTTCCCTCAATACTACAGTTGATATCGGCTGGTTTAAAGATTTAATGGCCCAGCATATCACAGTCAATGATTTGCTTGCAGGAGCTATTTATACCAATAAGCATACCGTTATGTCTGAAGATGGCGCTATGACAATGAATGGTAGCCTTCTTACTTTTAAAGACGCCGGCGGTAATATACGTATTCAAATCGGTAAGGACGGACAGGGTAATTATAATTATTATCTTGTAAATGACTCAGGCGATATTATTTGGGATGCTGCAGGTATAACTGCCGATGGTGTACCTGATGGTCTGATTGTAGACGATATGATTGCCGACAGCGACGGAACATATAACGGTATAAGTCCATCGAAGCTTAATATTCATTTAATGGTAGGAGCTCTTAATGAAGAAGGTGGCTTGAAATCAAGTAGTATTGTTTTAGATGATGAAAATCAAAGTTTAACAGTCGCTTTTTCGAATATGAAAGAGAGTATCAACAACTTGTCAAAAGGCGGACGAAATTTGATACTCAATACACTTGTACCGGATGTCAGTAATCCTGTAAATTATCCTAAAATAAAAGGACAGGCAACGTCTACTGTAATCAGAGGTACAGCAACCACAGCTGAACATGGTGTAAGAAGTACAGGTAGCGCCACTGTTTCTCCCGGGTTTATATTTGGATCAAATATTTCCGGTGCAATGAACGGTTTAGAAGCAGGTGAAACATATACAATATCGTTTGACGCCGCATGGAAACTTTATAGTGCCGATACAAGTACTGATAAAAAAGAATTGTATATGGTAATCGGCTATATACCGACACAAAACTCCGATTTTGTTTATGAAAAAATTGTCATTTCAGAAGTAACAAGCGGCGTTGCTGAGTCATTTGGATTTAATGCTACGTTTACAGTTCCCGAACAATGTATTGCCACATACATCGGTATTTTGGATAAGGATTACATTGAAATAAACGATGTCGTTATACCATATTTGCCGTATGCAGAAGGCGATTATGTTGAAATTAATGGCGAATCCGTACAAGTATCTGCTTTTGGCGGAAACGATTGTTTTGAAGTAAACGGCGTTTCAATGCCGAAACAAAATAATTTATGCTTGGAAGGCGACTACATTGAACTCAGTAATCTAAAATTGGAAAAAGGAATTCATAATACAGAATGGACTCCTGCACCCGAAGATTACTTGGTTGAAACTTCGAAAATTAAAGATTTAATTGACGATGTTCAAGATCAAATCGATGGTGTTGTAGATACGTACTATTACGATTATGCTCCAACTCTTAACAATATACCTGCAAGCGATTGGTCCACGTCAGAGTATCCGAGTCATAAAGGTGATATATTCTTGGATACGACAACAGGAAAAAGTTATAGATTCCTTGAAAATGAAACAACTCATGTATGGTCATGGGTAGAAATTCCTGATACAGCATCTGCAGAGGCTCTTAGAGTTGCAAATGATGCTGCTGATTTGGCCGATCATAAGCGTAGAATTTTTGTTGATACTCCATATGTTCCGTATGATGTAGGCGATTTATGGTTTGAGGGTGTAAGCGGAGATATACTCACTTGTACAACAGCTAAAACAACTAATCAACAGTACGCAATAGCCGATTGGAGTAAATTAAATAAATACACTGATGATACAGCTACAAGTAATTTGCAAACCACTTTTGATACAACAATTGGTGAAATACGTGGAAGCATATCAGCAGTAGAAATTAAAGCTAATAATAATGGTAAAACTATAGCAACACACTCAAGTACAATAAAGCAGCTTGTTGATAAAATCAATCTTGTTGTTACCGATACTGAAATTGAAGATTTACCTGAAGGCTTTACTACTATGTATAATAAGCTTGCAGGGATTACAATAGAACTTGGCAACATTACATCTGCACTTGGTAATGTTTATACAAAGAAAGACGTTGATGGCAAAGTAGCCGAGATAACATCAGAACAATCAAGTATTAAACAGTCTCTTAATCAAATTAGTGCTAATGTAACATCTGTTCAGTCCGACTTACATAGTAATTACAGTACTACAACAGTTATGAATGGTGCTATTTCAGCATCTGCACAAGCTGTAGAACAAAGAGTTTCGCAAACGTATGTTACAAATTCATCTCTTGAAGCTCTTGAAAGACGAGTTAATACTGCAGAACAAAAAATAACCGATTCCGCAATAGTCAGCACTGTAAGATCTTATGTCGGTATCGGTGATGAAAACTTACTATTTAACAGTACAGGAATCAGCGGTAGTGTAGAAGGCTGGGAACTTACGCAAGCTCCTTATATGGAAGAAGGCGAAACTATTCCGAAAGGCGCTCCGTCATGGGGTAAAGCAGCTTTAATCGCAGATGAAAGCAAAACTATAGTTCACGGTGGATTATCCGGATGGCGTTTAAGATTTACGAACAATCAAACAGTTTCAAGTGCTTCGTCAATAGCTAATTCTATTTGGCGTCAGGGTTATGCTTATACGTTCACATTAAAAGCGTCAACTACTTACACAATCAGTGGATATTATCGCTGCGGCAACAGTACTTTAACCAATACTGACAGTCCTTATATGTTGGTAAGACGTTATAAGAGCGGAAGTGCAAGTTCTACAAATATCAGCGGATCGCTCATGAGATTCAGTGAAAAAGGAACTTGGACGTATTTTACAAGAACTTTTACTACCAAATCTGATGATGAAAACGCTCAAGGATTTTTACAAGTTACACATACAGGTAACACGAAATCGTCCGCAACTGTTACAGAAAAGTCATTATATTTAAGAGAGCTTGTTCTGGTTGAAGGAAGTCAGCCTATGGTATGGGCAGAATCATCCCAATCTGTTGCTGCTTCTGTAATAAAACAAACGGCTGATGAAATATATGCATATGCTGATTCAATTAGATTAAAAGCTACAACGCTTGTTTGGACTGCAACTAATTCAAGTATGTCTGAAAATGGCACACTCAGAGCAACTAATGCTATTTTGTCAGGAAGTATAACGGCCACAAGCGGCAGCGTCGCCGGATGGAATATGAACAACTATCGTTTGTGGAAATCATCGTCTGATGATTCAAGCGGTAATGCTTATATGATATATTTGCAGTCTGCAGCAACAAGTGACGGTACTACAGGTCCTTCTGCTACGACAAATGCACTCGTAACGACAAGAAAATTTACAATAAACGGCGCTTCTTCTTGGAAAAATTTATATGAGCTAAGATATGACGGAAGAATAACATCATATGGATACAATGTTGTAAACAGTGTAATCAGAACTACTAATTATTATAGGTTAGCCGATGGAAGTCTTGAATTTAGATATGGAACTGCGTGGAATTCTTCAGGTACTATGTCTACATATAAATATCTGAAAATAGATATGGATGGACTTACTACAAACGGCAAATTTGTTCTTGGCAATACTGCTGTAGTTCAAGTCGTTAATACCGCTGCATCCGATAATGTTATATTTGGTAGAAGAGGTGGAGTAGGTCCGTATATTGGATATTTTTATGGAAACAGTGGCATTACGCTTGCTGTTCAAGCAGCGACAAGCGGATATGAAATTATAGGTTTATATAAACCAACATCCGATGATACTTTATCAAGTGGTGATACGTATGAAGAAACAATACTAAGATACAAAGCATCTTCATCTAAACGTTATAAAACTTATCTCGGAGACGAAACTGATGATGATGCTCTGAAATTGCTTAATATACCTGTTGTAAGATTTAAGTATAAAGATGGTTATCTTGGCAATGACGATGAAAATTATGACAAATCAATAGTTGGTTTATTTGCTGAAGATGTTGCTGATCAATATTCAGATGCTGTTTATCATAAGAATGGATATATCGAAAACTATACTGACAGACAGCTACTTGTTCGGTTGATTAAACTTGTCCAAATACAAAATCGTGAAATTGAACAGCTTAAATCGGCAGTGAATTAAGGAGGACCATAAGATGATTACTTTAAAAACAAATAAGAATTTGACCCTTCAGGCTAATATTCTTGAAGGAAATCAGAATATTGCTTTTTTATCGGCAATCATAGCAACTGATAAAGTTGATGCTAAACAGGATTCAATAAGTGTACTTATTCAGGATAAAGAACTTTACGAGGCAAATAAAGAAGAAGTACGTAAAAAGATTTCTGAATTTCAGGAGTATGTGTGGGCTGAACAGGATAAAATGAAGGTGTGATTGTATGTTTAAAACCTATAATTTAACTGATACACAGATCAGGCAACTTGCAAATGTCTTCTATTTGGAGCAGGGAAATGCAAAAGGTGTTGCAGCATGTGCATCTCACTGCCTTAATTACTACGAAAAGTATCAGAAGAGTAAATACAAGAATCCTTATGACTGTGTACTTTACAGCGGCTGGTGGAGTAATGAAGCTTCAGTAAGACAAAGAATGAGCAGCAACTCAGCTCCTACGTCCTGCATTGAAGCTACAGGTGATGTGATTCTTAGAGGCAACCGTACGCTTCCAAGTTACGTTGACGAGTATGATTGGCTCTATGATATCACATCGGCTACAAATAACGGAGTAGCATTTGATCCGCTTGATAGATCGAAGTATAAAAAAGACATAACGAAGGTAAAGAACAGGTTCGGCAGTAGCTGGACCTTTTATTGTTTCCCGGATGGTGTGAATGGGAATTGCGATCCGTTTGGGTATATCTCGAAACCGGCAGGAAGCACTTCTAATATGCCAATTCAAAATGGAACTGTTATAACTACTGCTGTTACAAGAAACACGTCGTATAAACTTGAACCAGTAAGCGCAGGCTCAGCTTCGGCATCTGTGATTATCTTGCAGTCAATTCTTTTTGCTGAAGGATACACAGGACTTAACGGAAAACCTGTAGCTGTTGATGGTGAAGCAGGAGGCAACACTATATATGCTCTTGCACATTTCCAGGAGGCATGTGGACTTACTCCTGATGGTGTCTGCGGAACAAAAACATGGAATAAAATTATTAAGGGATTAACAGTATGAAATATATTGTAATTGAAATTCAAATGTTTGAAAACGGAAATGTTTCATCGCTTACGTATTCTTATGATAATAGACTTAGCGCTGAAGCTAAATACCATTCTATACTGGCATCTGCGGCAGTATCAAAACTTCCAACGCATACATGTATTCTTACAACATCAGAAGGACGAATGCTTATGTCGCAATGCTATAAACATGAAACTGAGGTTGACTGATAATGGCAAATCAAATATTAGAAATGTTTAAATTTCCAGGTGTACCTGCCCAATTTGTTATACCGTGAAAGATTTCTGCTACGACCATCCTGTCGGCACTTACATTCTCGTGATAGTAGGTTATGGTGCTGAAGGAGGTCACGTCGTAGCAGTTCATGACGGTGATTACTATGACATTTGGGATTCTGGAGATGAAATTCCATCTTACTACTGGGTTAAAGCCGATTAATCGAAAGGAGAAATGATTATGGCATACAATTATGGAAATTATTATCCGACACCTATGAATAACTTTAGTCCGCAATATTCTCAGACACCTATGAATCAGATGCAGATGAACAACATGCAAATGCAGCCTCAAATGCAGCAACAGTCAAACAATGCAGGTTTCGTCTGGGTTCAGGGAGAAGCAGCTGCGAAAGCATACCCTGTCGCTGCAGGTAATTCAGTCTTACTTATGGACAGCGAGGCTCCTGTCCTCTATATAAAGTCAACAGATGCTTCAGGCAGACCGCTTCCTATGGAAACCTACGATCTTGTGAAGCGTGAGAATATAGTGGCACAGCAACCTAAACAGCCGCAGATTGATTTATCTGAGTATGTAAAGAACAGCGAGCTCGAAGCAAAGGTAAAAGAGCTTGTGAATAAGGCATTAAGTGAGTGAGGTGAACAGTTATGCCAAATCCTTTCTATAACAGATTTAACGGCAATAATCAGTCGGGACCTATGAATCTAATTCAGAGATTCAAAGAGTTTAAAGCAAATTTTCAAGGTGATCCGCAGCAGCAGGTACAAAATCTACTGAATTCAGGTCAGATGACGCAGGAACAATTTAATAATTTGAGTAATATGGCTACCCAATTTAAGGAGATGTTTAAGCAGTAATCTCCGCGTGTGCGTACACGATACTTGGGTAGCTTTATTTATATTTGCAACTAAATATGGAACTCGTAAATCAAGCACAAATCATACTAAGGAGGCAAATGGATATGTCTTTAGTAAATGATGGAAACGGTAACATGGTAATGCCTGTATCTCCGATGGGAGGTGGCTACGGCTCAATGGGCTGGGGTGGTGACGGATCTTTCTGGATTATCATTTTATTCCTTTTCGCTATGTTTGGCGGATGGGGTAATGGCTTCGGCGCAGGTAACGGTGGCGGTATGATGCCGTACATGATGAATAACACCACGAATTCCGATGTCCAGAGAGGTTTCGATCAGCAGGCGGTAATGGGCGGTATCAATGGCATTCAGGCAAGTGTGAATGGACTCGTTCCTCAGCTTTGTAATGGCTTTTCAGGAATTACAAACGGTTTCGCACAGGCTGAGATTGCAGCGAATAATAGACAGATGGCAAACATGAATCAGATGAATACCATCGCTATGAATCAGCAGGCTGCACTTTGCGATAACCGTGCTAACATCGCCGATCTTAAGTATACCGTAGCGACAGAAGGTTGCAATGACCGCCAGGCAGTGACAAATGCTCTGTTCGATGTTACCACAGCACAGAACGCTAATACCCAGCAGGTAGTTAATTCTATTAATAACGGCATCCAGTCCATTCATGATAAGCTTTGCAGTCTTGAGCTTGAAGGTGTTAAAGGACAGCTTGCACAGGCTCAGAGAGAGAACAGCGGACTTCAGTCTCAGCTTGCTGTAGCAAATCAAAATGCGATCATTAAGCAGGGCTTTGCGAGTGAGGTTGATGCACTTTACAATAGGCTTAACAATTGTCCTGTTCCTACAACTCCTGTATACGGACGCACTCCTATCTTTACTTGTGGCAATCAGGGAAATGCAGGCTGCGGTTGCGGTAACTTCTAAGGAGGATAAGTGCTATGGCTGAATTTACGTATAATCCTATTCAGCTCGTTCCTGCGAATCAGGCTGTTATATTCAATAATAGCATCAGGTGTCCTAAGAGATACGTGCTTCACAGAAATGAGTCGGGAATTGTAATTCTTCGTGGTATAGTTAATAATCCTTCTTCGTGTTTCGCAAGGTATCAGGTTACGTTTAACGGCAATATCGCAGTTCCTGAAGACGGTACCGTAGGTCCTATTTCAGTAGCTCTTGCAATCGACGGTGAAGCACTGCCTACATCGAAAGCTATTGTGACACCTGCAGCTGTTGATGAGTACTTTAATGTTACTTCAACTGCATTCATCACTGTTCCGAAAGGTTGCTGCTTTAACTGCTCAGTTGAAAATGTATCTGATATTCCGATTAATGTACAGAACGCCAACCTTGTAATTACGAGGGTAGCTTAAGAAAGGAGGGAGAATCCCATGAAAGAACTTGAAAACTTGAAAGAGCTTTATCTGGATGAGATTAAGAAGATCAATAAAAAGGGAGAACTCACTCCTACTGATTCAGAAGCTGCCAAGAAAGCTCTCGAAGCTATTGAGAAAATAGAAGAGATTTGTGCTTGCTGTGACGATATGGATGAAGGTTATTCTGAAAGGTATTATAGATCATCAGGAAGAGGCTACTCTCAGAGAGGTCGTATGCCTGAGATGTATAGAGGCAGAGGAGTTAGCATGAGCTATCGTGATGGTTACTCCGAAGGCTATCCTATGATGAATGACAGATATCCGTATTACAGACACGATGGACATAACGGGCTCGAAGTTGAGAACATGATTCACAAGCTTGAGGCAATGAAACCTGATGCTCCGGATCATGAGACAAAAATGGCTATCGACAATGTAATCCGTAAACTTGAAGCCTATTAACTAAGCAAATAGTATGAAATAGTATTAACCTAGGAGGCATATAAGAATGTCCGTAGTAGAAAACTTTTCAAGAATGGCGTCACATATGGTAAATGGCATGATGGTTCATGAACAGCTTATGAATGCATATCTCTTTCTTGGTTTAAAAGGATACGCAGAATGTCATAAGTATCACTATCTTGAAGAAACTAAAAGTTATATTTCTCTTTGCGAGTACTCAGTAGAACACTTTGATCAGATCATTACAGCTTCAATAGATCCCGGTGGTATACCGGAAATTATACCTATATCGTGGAAACAAAATAACAAGTTTAATATCGTTGTAAAAACCAGAACACAAGCTGTCGAAGCTGCTCTAGAAGAATGGATCAGCTGGGAAGAGAAGACCAAAGCGCTCTATGAATCAATTTATCACGAAACCATCAATGAAGACGTCTCTGCCTCTGAGTTCGTGAAGAGTTATATTCTTGATGTCGAAGAAGAAATCGTCTATGCCAAGAATGAATTGCTTGCTAAAAGAGCTATGGAATTCGATATGCCTTCCATTTTAGAAGAACAGGAGAAGTATGAACGTTCTTTTAAAAAGAAAATCCGTAAAGGTTAGTCATTTCATGCTTCAAACGGGAGGAAAAGTATGGAAGTAATTAATTATATTTCTGTACACTGGCTCGAATGGCTCTTCGCAATTATTACTGCCATTTTAGGATTTGGCTATAAAAGTATTCTTAATAAGCTTCAAGAAGAGAAACAGAGAAACGAAGCCATTGCTGAAGGTGTACAGAGTTTACTTAGAGACAGCATCGTTTCTAATTACAATAAGTACAATGATAAAGGGTATTGTCCTGTATTTGCGAAAGAGAATGTGAAACGTGCCTACAAAGCTTACGCAGCTCTTGGAGGAAATGACGTTGCACATCAGCTCTATGAAAAAATACTTGAAATGCCTACTGAACCCAAAGTGTAATTATATTCTGCTCCGAGTGGTGTCACAGCTACTCGGAGTATTTTAATGAAAGGCAGAGAGGTATGAGTCTTAAAATAAATCCAAATACTAAACAGATTACTATTCCGAGAGGGGATACAGGCAAGTTTAAATCTTGTTTTATTCCTGATGGGATCCCTTATGAAATGAGTTCAGGCGATACGATTGAATTTAGAGTTAAAAGATCGCACGATTCAACAGAGGCTTTGTTCACGAAGTCTCTCACTACTAATCCGTTTGTTGTTACTATATTACCTGCTGATACAATAAATCTACAGCTGACAAATTATGAATATAGTTTGAGATTAATTGATGCAAACGGTGAAGTCCATACGTTTCTTGATAACAGAGTCTTTACAGTAGAATAAGGAGAGAACATATGGCTACAGAATTAGAAAATCTCGTCCCTGAGGCGGATGTTGAAATAGAAGGCATGAGAGGCCCTAAAGGAGAAAAGGGTGATACTTATGTGTTGACTGAAGCAGATAAAGAAGAAATTGCAAGGATGGTCGATACGATTATTGATGCTGAGACTGATAAGACTTTGTCAATTAGTGGTAAACCTGCAGATGCTAAGGCTGCGGGCGATGAGATAAATAATTTAAAGGCTTTGGGCTTGTCCGTTGTGGATGGCGCTATTAACGTGAGCTTTATTGTTAACGAGTAAGGAGGAATTATGGCTAACGAAACAATTGTAACAAAACCACCCGTGTTGGACGAAACGTTTAATGACAAGATGGATGCGCTTAACCATCTGATTTCCCACCAGAACGCTGCACTTGACGTTCTCACCGCTGACAAGCGTGCCGAACTTGTTACTGATGTAGCAAGTGCCGCAGTCCTCGCAAAGAACGGTGAACTGCTTGAGGTAATGGACTACGGTGATGAAATCCATCCTGAATGGGTGGACGGAGAAACACACTACAATCCGGCGATGAATTTATGCCACGAATCGGATGAAGAACTGGAAGATGGTGAAACTATCCATGGTTGTTTCTTCGAGTGGGATAAGGTGCTTCCGTTCGGAACACAGTTCTCGCATCAGAGGGCGATAACTGCTCCTATGTTCAAAGTTACTACTGCACTGGCGACAGGAAACTACAACTTTACATTGACAAGTAAGCAGAAGTTAAATTTCACGCTTCCAACCGGTGGGGCTGAGGACGGGTATTGGCTTGGGTATACCGGCTCAAAGATTGTTATTTATGATACAAACGGCAGATATGTTGATAAAGTAACAGCCACAGTTTCAGCAACCGCAAACGGTACCGCTCTTGGAGCAGCTCCGAAGCTTGCGGCAGGCGATTATTACTTCATATTTGCCGCTAGTTATGGGAAAAACGTTGTAGCTAACGATGTTGTCAGCTTTACACTACCGAACGATGTTGAGTTTGGCGAGAGAATTTGCGGATGTTACGGCGCACCTGATCAGGCCAAGGCGAATTGGAAAATTTATATTGTAACTGATGGCGGAAAAACCATCGGTGACGCCATTACTACCGGTTCATCTGTGTCCGGGACGAACCTTGGCACAATGCAGACACAGGCAAGATCAGCGTCCGGCAATTACTTCTTGAATTGCATTCATGAGGTTGCTTATGGTTATAACCGTTGGATGTTCTCTGCGCTCAGACAGTACCTGAACAGCGATGCAGTAGCTGATGCATGGTGGGAAGCTTCTGACGCTCTTGATGTTCGCCCGGATTATCTGTCTACAAATCCAGGCTTCCTTGCCGGATATGACGATTCTGTTAAACGGTATTTCAAACCTATCAGGGTTGTTACGGTTGCTCAAAATGCAGACGGAAATGTCGAGGACATTACTTACGATCGTGTGTTTCTGTCTTCTTTGGAGCAGATGTACTGTGTACCGCAATTTGCAGGAAAAGAAGGGGAGTACTGGAAATACTATAAACGCTTGCTTGGAAGGACAACCCCTGCGCCGACAGGACAGATATATCCGAGACTAATCAAATATGCCCTTAACGCGCCAACAAGTGCGCAGTACTGTTTCCGTCGGTCGGCTGCCCGCTACGGCGCGAACACCGTGTGGTATAGCAATACGGGCGGCAACGTGAACTCGACGTATGCGAGCAATGCCTATAGGTGCGCCCCGGGCGTATTTTTATCCGAATAATCAGAGGATCAGCGCCGCACACCTGACGGCGCGAGTAATATAATGTTATGAGCGGAGTAAGAAAGAAAGATCAAGCAGAACATAGATTCACGACCTTAGATATTGTCTTGGATATGTATGACCACACCACAACCGTTACAGCGAATCCGAAATTCGACCGCTGTCCCAGAATCAAAAATCGTATAGACGATGAAGCAGCACTAATATACCATTACTGCCGTTCTGCGAACGAGGACTATGACAACCGAGACGAGGACGAATCATTGATGCGTATAAATCTCGAAACCGAAGCGATCAAAAGGTGCATGTGGTTAAAGACATATATCAGGCTTGCTCAAAAGAAACTGCATCTCAGGGCAAAGAAAGTTATCTATTGGAATAAGGTTGTAAACGCTGCAATGGACGCAATAAAAAGATGGCTTGCGTCTGAAAAAAAGAACAGAAAAGAACTTTTTGGGCTGTAGGCTGTATGTGCGCAGAACTGTTTCCGTCGGTCGGCTAACCGCAACAACGCGAACAACGTATGGAATAGCAATACGAGCGGCAACGTGAACACGACGAATGCGAGCAATGCCAATAGGTGCGCCCCGGGATTGTATGGCAGTACGAACACACGGTTTGCACATAGTGCAGACGCATCGTAGATCAGACTATACACGGAGCTGAATGCCCAGCCACAAGGCAAACAATCCTATGCTGATGCAATCACCTTCCGAGGTGTGCGCTACGGACAGCATAGATACCATGACAAAATCATATGAACAGAGAAGATATTATTGGAGAGGATGCCCTTTTCGAATCCATGAACAAATGCTCAAAAAGTGTAAAGTGGAAAGGGACTGTCGCATATTATCGTCACCATTGGCCTGATGAAATAGAGAAACTATCTACGCAGTTGCATGACGGCACATACCACGAGCGCAAACCAAAATACTTTACAGTGACGGAGCCGAAACGCCGTGAAATTATGAGCATTCATTTCCGAGACAGGATATATCAGAGAAGTCTTAACGACATCGCAATATATCCACAAACTTCAAAATCCTTCATTACAGAAAACTTTGCCTGTCAGAGCGGCAAGGGAACGGAGGCCGCAAGAGATAGGCTTAAAGAATTTCTGTATGCTTTCCATCGCAAATACGGAGGGCACGGCTATGTATTAAAAATCGACATCAAAGGATACTATCCAAATATGGATCACAAGTACGTAGAGACGATGCTAGCAAGATACTTGGACGATGAAACGTATCAAATGGCAACAGAAGTGTTAGGTCGCTTGCCGGGTGAAATTGGCTATAATCCCGGAAGTCAGATTGTTCAGATTGTCGGCATAACTGCACTTGATAAAATTGACCATTTTATAAAAGAACGGTTAAGGATAAAATACTATATACGTTACATGGATGATTTCATCTTATTGCATCCGGATAGGGAATACCTTAATCATTGCCTTTCTGAGATTACAAGGATGCTTCATGGAATAAGGATGGAAGTCAACAAAAGAAAAACTAAGATCAGAAGAATTATCAAGCCGATAACTTACCTTGGTTTTGTATATCGTTTGACTCCAACCGGAAGAGTTGTTATTTTTGCAGACCCGCATAAGATCAAACATGAACGAAAGAAAATCATGCGTATGGTGGCACTCGTAGAAAAAGGAAAACTCACAAAGCATGATGTAGATGTCCATTTTAAAGCGTATAAAGCAAGTGTCAGGTATGGAAATTCGCATAACCTTATATATCGTTTGAACAGGTGGTATGAAAGCCTGTGGAAAGGTTGTGACAATGAAGAAAAATAGTATTATTACAAAACACAGAGCCAACATTGGCGAACTCAAAGACATCGAGAACGCAATCGCTGGGCAGGAAAAACGTGACGCAGTGCTTGACTACATTGCGGCTTGCGATTATCCGGAGGCCTTTGAGGATGATTCGGAGGTGACAGATGATGAATAAGATCTATGAAATGGCAAAAAAGAACTACCCACATCTGTGGAACATTGACATGCTCCGCACTCTTGTAGCTAAAGGCAGGATTACGCCGGAGCAGTTCAAAGAAATCACAGGAGAAGATTATGACGGATGAAGACATTGCCAAACTGACCATGCCGGAATTACTTGAATTGATTCAGAAGCTTCAAAATAAGGAGGTGAATTCAAAATGTGGGATATACAGGAAACTACTATAACACTGACAAGAGGAGACTCATTTGACGCCAGGTTTAAGCGTTTTATTAAAGCCGAAAATGAAGGTGAAGAAGACACTCTTTATGAGCTGCAACCTGGAGACATCGTGAGATTTGCAGTTAAAAAAGACCCTACAGATGATGAACCGCTCCTTGTGAAAATACTCGATGGGTATGATCTTCATCTGAATCCACAGGACACGATTGGACTGGATTTTATCAACTATTATTACGATGTTTATATCACATTTCCTGACTACAATCGTGATACTTATATTACTGAAGGTAGACTTAGAATAGCAAAGGAGCAGCATAGAAAATGGAGACTGTAGGAACTGTAGAAGCTCTCGGACAGCAGAGTTATGGTGAAATTGAAGTCACTGCTCCTATCACTTACGGAACAGTAGAGCCACTCGATGAAGAGTAATTTATATTTAAATAAGGAAGGAACTAAGCTATGAAAATGAGTAATAAAATCTATGATATTCTTAAATTTATCGCACAGATTGTACTGCCTGCAGTTGCAACATTTTACGTCACACTTGCAAGCATCTGGGGGCTTCCGCTCGGAGATGAGATCAGCAGAACCGTAATGGCAGTTGATACGCTGCTTGGTGCGATCCTGATGATCTCCTCTGCGAAGTATAATGCAGTGACCGAGATTCCGGACGTTGAAAAAGGTGAATAAATGTGGTATAATTTCGTTCGTTAATACTTTATTAGTACACTTTTAATCTCAAATGCCTATAGAATCGAGGTTTTTCTTTATGGAGCAAGTAACTTTCATAACCGGAAGTAACTTGCGAAAGACGCGGATTCCTTATATTTAAAAGTATTTGAGATCAGGTAGACGGGATAGAAATGAAACCGTTAGTACACTATTAGTACACCTAGAACTGTATCTTTTCTATCTCCGTCTTAAGCCAACTTAAACTTCGGTCAGTGTACACTTTTTCGGTCAGGTCTTTTATGGCATGTCCGACAATTCTTTTGATAGCAAATTCATCAACTCCTTTATTTTTTGCCATTGTGATGAATTGTTTTCTGCAATCGTGAGGTCTGTGATTCGGGTTTAAGTTATATTCTTTCACTACTTTCATAAACTCACGTCTGTAAACTTTATAGGATTCACTATAGTCACCGTAGGAGAATAAAGTATCTCTTCCTTTTAGCAGTGCTTCGTTATATTTCATACCGATATATGGCATTATACCGCTGTGAATGGGAACAATTCTATCCTTACCTGCTTTAGTTTTAGATCCGCCTTTGATGTATCCTTCTTTAATGTTTACATCTAAAGTTCTGAGTGATAGAATCTCATTCGGTCTCCATCCCATGTAGCAATTCACGAGGATTAACATGAAACATTCATTGTCTTTTGCATGCTTCTTTATTATATCCATTTCTTCATCAGTGAAAGAGATATGAGGGTTTGTTTCAATCTCTTCTTTTGATGCCAAATTCACATCTCTCATGAAGTTGTGCTTAATGATTTCATACTCTACGGCATAGTCAAGCATCTGTGAAATAGCTACTCTTATGTAGCTTTTGGTGTTCTCAGTTGGCTTAACTTCTTCGCCTTTCGCATTATATCTGAAACCGTTATCAAGCAGGTTTTTAATGTCACGAATTCTTAGTTCCTGAACCTTGATATCTTTAATCAAATCGCAGTAATTCCACACTGCTTTTATCTGTTTGATTCGTGATTTGCCGACTCTTTCACTTATATTTTTAAGCCATCTTTCATAAAGCTCAGATATAGTGATATCATTTGAGAAGTCATATGGATTCTCGTGATATTTCATGAGGGCTTGATAGGCTTCGTTGTAGGTAGCGAAGTAAGCTTCAGGTTTAAGAAGTTTTCCGATCGGCTTTCCAAATTCATCTTTTCCATCTGATACCATGACTCTGAAAGGTTTTCTTAGACGTTTGGATTTTATTTCAGTGATACGTCCAAAGCCATTAGGAAGCCTCTGACGCTTGTTATATTGCTTTTTAACGGCTTTTCGTGTGTTTGGTGGTTTTAGCATAGGGTAGCCACAGTTAGGGCAGGAAATAGCCTTATCTGAGACTTTGTGGGAACATTCGGGACAGGTGATTAGCATGATTATTTACCTCCATTTAACACTTTTTACAATCTGTATAATAGAAGATATATTGATAATTCGACGTGCTAGAATTATTAGTAGCAAATGTATCTTTAGTCGAATGCTTGGTGCTCAAAAAGCTTAAAGGAGCCAAGGAACTGAAGGGACTATCACCAGTGGTGGCATGTGACAGGTTCGACGAAGGATTCTAATTGTGTAGGTTTGCAACCTGATCCTAAACCCTAGCAAGGCATGGATGATATAGAGAGGAAGCTCTACTTTGAAAAAAGCATCTGGATACTCATATGTACAATTGACCTTTTTTTTACAATTCTTTATTTATTTTTTTTGTTTAACAGTTTAACACATTTTACAGCTCCTTTAATGAAATAATAAATTACTTTTCATTAAGGAGGATAATAAAAATGAAGGATGCGAAAATAAAAAAGATAGGAGCTTTTTATGGATTTTTCTTCACATTTACGGTGATCGTGATGTGCATACTTACCGGGTTTTCGGTCGAGTATTACACAAGTTGTGATATACCGGAACTTGTGATGTATTTCCTTACGGCACCTGCTTTATGCGCGTTTCTTTGCAAAGATCTTCGATTCGAAGACTTCTTTGTGGAAAAGTAAAAAAAAAGAGTCCTGAGGCAAGACTTAAAACTGTCTCTTATTTTTTTCTCCGATTCAAAATCAAGTGAATTTAACACTTTTTACAGTCCATTTAATGAAGAAACTATTTACTTGAAAAGGAGAAAAAAATGAAAAAAGCTATTATGTTAGAGATGATGTTGTCTCTACTTACTATAACATTAAAAGTGGTGCTTTACGGCACAATACATATGTTTCCGATTATATTAGCGGTAAACGTGACATTTGAACTTGTCACATTACCAATAAAATCGGTGATTAAAGTGTTTGTTAAAGACTACTTATGCAGAAAATTTGAAGACGACATTATCGAAGTAAAGCTTTTAGCGGTATATTTACTCGCTACAAAGTGAAAAACAGTCCTGAGACAAGACTAAAAACTGTCTCTTCTTTTTTTTTCAACAATTTGAAACTTTTTACAGTCTGTATAATGAAGAGTAATAGGAACAAGAACCTATTTGAAACACTTCATAGATGAATAAGATGGGAGAATAAGTGAAAAACTTATTAGTGAAAAGCCCTTGAAGGCAGGAAGGAGCCGAGCGAAAGGCGGCCTGACCTTATGCGGGTGCACCCTAGAGAGCTATGAAAATCTTCATGGGACAAATATCTGAAGTCGCATTCAGATATCTGTTGTATCGAATTGCTATCGAAACCTAAACCCTAGCAAGGCATGGTTGAAGGACGGAAGGAATATTACTGAAAAGTGATAGGCTCCGAAATTATACAACTTACCATTTTTTTTGTTTAACAGTTTAACACTTTTTACAGCCTCTTTAATGAAAGGAGGATGAGTAAAATGTTAGATTGGAGAAAACTCATCAGGAGAGATAAAGAAGAGGTAGATGAAAATAGAAAACAAATCGAAGATCTGAAAAAAGCTTACGAAGAGAATATGAAGCTCTTCAAGCAGAGTATTCAGAGAATCGAGGAGGCAAGTTAATTTGCCTCTTCTTTTTTTTTAACACTTTTTACAGCCTGTATAATGAAAGGAGGTGAACTGTTATGTTCACAATTATGAATATTTTAAATTTAGTAACACTTGAAGAGGGGTTCTTTGGACTCGGAAACATGGTGTTCCACTATTGGACACCGCCGATGGGATTCTAACAGAGTCCCTCTTTTTTTTGTCTAACTGTTTGACATCGAAAGGAGAAAATCATGGATACACTTAATTATATTCAAGGACTTATTGATGACTATACAAATCTTATGCATAAAGCTATGGATATGGGAGACACGAATAAGGTTATACAGTTTCACGGAAGTATTGTAGCGCTTTCAATAGTTGAGGATAAACTCATGAGAGAGGAACTTACAGATTTTGAAAATCCTTTTTAACGTGAAACTTTTTACAATGTCTATAATGCAATAGTAAACTACTTATATTTAAGGAGGAAAACACTATGACAGAGATGGAGAAAATCAATCAGATGACAGATGATTCTATGATGGATTACGTTGACGATCCCGGAAACGAACCCAAAAAGGAGGGGCGTATCAAGAAACTTGTAAAGAAGGCAAAACCTGTAGGCAAGAAAGTTGTAAAGGAACTTGGCAGCTTGACGTTTTATGGCGCAGTTGCAGGAACCGTTGCAACCGGAATGTATATGGGCATTTGCCATCTTACAGGAAGGGAGATCGCAACTCTTCCGAAAGGAGGCACTGAGGTGATCAAAGGTATCTGCACTGATATCGCTGATCGTCTGAAAGAGATTGAAGCCGGAGATGTTGTAGAAGCCGCCAAAGATGCGGTAGAAGACACTATTGACAAATAAACTCAAGGAGTCGGATGTAGATGAAAAATTCTACACCGGCTCCGTTTCTTTTTCTTTTCAAACAGAGTGAGAAATGGCTGAACGAAGAGAAGCTCTCATTATATTTCATGTGAAAGGAGAAACTTATGGATAAAACTATCATTGGAAGGAATATTGATGAAATTCGTAAAATGAAAGGTCTTACAATGACTGACCTTTCTGACATGGTTGGAATAAGAGTAGGCACTGTAAGTCATAACATTTTCGACGGTAATATGCCGCTCGATTCGTTGTTTAAGTATGCAGAAGTTCTTGGAGTGAAGCCTTATGAGCTTCTTCTTGATGCTTCTGATATAGCAGGATACGAAGACAGAATCGACATTGCCACATTATATCCCTATAACTTAGCTTATGAAGTTGAAATTTATGAAACTAACGTTAAAGCTTATCCGAAAGAAAAAATAGAAAAAGTAGCTCTTGAAGGACTCTATAAAGTTCATGTTCCGTCAATTCTTAATATTATTTCTTCTGAAAGCTTCACAGAAAGAGAAAAAGAGATTATAGAAATGCGGTGGAAGAAACATGTGACGTTTAAGGCCATAGCAGAACACTATGAGCTTACGCCTGAACGCATCAGACAACTCGCTGTGAAAATTGTACGAAAGCTATATTTAAGACGTAATCATTATATTATGGCTGATCCTAAGACTGTTTGCGAGCTTAAAAATGAACTGAATAAAACCATGATCGCAGCTGATACTTATAAAAGGAAACTAAATGAAGAAAATGTTGAAGTAAGAAAAGTTACTGATCGTATGTCCATTGTAGAGCTTGACACTTCTGTAAGAACCTATAACTGCCTTAAAAGAGGAGGTTTCAATTATATTGATGAATTAGTTGGAGTTCCTATCAGTAAATTGGCAAATATCAGGAATATGGGAAGAAAATCACTTGACGAGCTTCTTGATAAACTTGAACGGTTCGGTATCGGAGTAGAAGAGCGTGAAAATGGAGAACTTTTTACAACTTCTATAATGACACAATAATTGTTATATTTCAAAGGAGGATTTGATATGGAAGAAAACAAAGCAAAACTCGATGAACTCATTGCCGAAACACTTGAAGCACTTGAAGCTGATCCTACAAATGAACAGCTGCTTGAGAAACTGGATACACTTTATCGACTTGCTATCACTGATTATAGTGAGGCCAACAAGAGTTATACCGAAGAGATGAAAGCAAACACGGAACTTGAAATAAGGAAACGTGAGCTTGAACTTAAGGAAGCTCAGTTGGCTCACGATAAAAAGGAAGCAATCTGGAATCGTGTATTCAGAGGTCTCGGTATTGCAGCGCCGTTCGCTGTAGGTATGGCTTCAATACATGCTGATCGTGTTGGTGAGTTCATTCACAAAATTGCTCTTCCGTGGGCAAGCAAATTTGGACGTAACGATTGATTAGCAACAGACCTGAGTATGTCTATAAACTGCTCCTTATATTTTTTTTTCGAACAGATTAGTGAAAGTTTTTACAGTCTCTATAATGACAACTAAGTAACCTAGATTCAAAGGAGGCTGATTATGATTAGTAGCTTAGTAACTTTAGCAATTATCTGCTTAATAGCATCAATTGTGATACCGATAGTCGGTAGCATTATTGGACTGCTGTGGCCGGTCATTGCTGCTGTACTTATAGTGATATTCACAATCATGCTGACCGGAGCAATTATCGGTTGGCTGGTTGGCAGATATAAGAAAGGAGATGACGAAAAGTAAACTTAAGGAGCTTGGTGTAGATGAAACATTCTACACCGGCTCCGAGTCTTGTGAAACTTTTTACAACGGCTATAATGCAAACATTATATTTGTAAAAGAGGAGGTAACTACTATGAAGATTAAAGAGAAACTCACAAAAGTCAAAGAATGGGCAAAAGACCACGTTATTGAAATCGGTATGTGCACAATTGCAGGACTAAGTGCCGGTGTGTTTTACAATCTTGGTTATGGGTCCGGAAATCATGCCGGGTACTTACAAGGTTGTAGCGACACAATCGAGCATTATATCTCAGATCTGGCTAGCGACACTGATGAAAACGGCTGGGCACATATCGATATGAACCCGTTACTTGATAAAATCAAAGAAGAAGCAGTCAAATAATCTTCAGATGGGCTTTTATGCTCCTCTTTTTTCTTTGTCTAACTGTTTAACATTGTGAAAGGAGAATTTAACTATGAAAAAGAAAACAGTTAAAAATGTATTGATTGTAAGCGGAGTCGCAGTAGGATCATTCTTACTTGGATGGCGTGCTTATATTTATGTATGCGATAAAATTCCTTATTCATATAGAACAGATAACCCTGTTTTAGATTTACTCGGAGCTGTTGGCATCAGAGATTATGCTGATATAGATCTTTCAAAGGAGGACTAAATCATGAGAAAACAGTATATTCACTACGGAAATTCTTGTTTTGATTTAGATATTTTCAATGAGAAGAAAGCAAATCCTCGCGATAACAGTTTCATGAATAAGCCTCCTTATGGGTTCTGGGCTTCTCCTGTAGGAAGTGATTATTGGACTTGGAGAGATTGGTGTGAAAGTGAAGACTATCATACAGATAGACTTGATACTTCGTTCAAGTTTACTCTTACAAAGAAAGCAAGAATCTTAACCGTGAGAAGTCGTGAAGATATTATTCCTTATTTGGTTGAAAATATTATGCTATCTAGATGCGTATTAGACTTCAATAAGATAATGTCTGAATACGATGGTATGGAACTTATTCATGGAAATCTTTACAACGCGTTTCATTATAATGAGTTCTATACATGGGACGCTGATTCAATCGTAATTTGGAATCCTTATATTATCGTTCCTATGAATAAAATAGGAAAGGAGGCTGCCTAATGAAAGACGCCGAATTCAATGAAATTATCACAGACTTTGACGGGTTTATGAGAAGACACGGCTATTATACATTAAAAGAAATAGCAGAACACGATCGCACAACTCCTGATGCAATTCGTATGAGGATTAAGAGAGGTCTTGTGAAAGGATCTGTGAAAATCAACGGCAAACATTATATTCCATTTGACAGCAGAGGGAGGTGACATATGTGGGAACACAAAGAATTGATGATGTTTCGAGAAAATCTCAAGGCATTGGGATCAGACTCACGCTAAAAGAAAGAGATATGGTGAGTTATATTTGTAAGATTCATGAACTTGATAAAAGTGACATGATTAGAAGACTTATCAGGAACGAGTATGATAAGTGTACTGAAAATAAATGAAACTTTTTACAGCTTCTATAATGACACTGTATTAATCAGATTCAAAGGAGGACAAAATGTTAAACAAAAAGATGAACGAACTAACTGTTGGTGAATCGCTGAAACTCTCGGCGATCGTAACTATAGTCTGCTTCATTCCTACTGTGGCAGTTTTGGGCTACAATTGGTATCAGGAAAATGCAGAAGATGTCAAAGAAGCTATAAAAATGACTTTTAAGAAAGAGGAGGACTAATATATGTCTATAGGAATCTTGTTAATTATGATCGGTATTTATTTAATCTGGAAAGATATGAAAAAATAAATACCGGACATAGAAACAAATCCGAAGGGGAACTTATTGGTTCCTCTTCTTTTTCTTTTCATAGTTATATTTCGAAAGGAGAACTTGTATGATTAGAATTTTCATGAGCTATGGCATGAATGGAAGAACTGAAGAGGAACAAAAAGTTGAAAGGAGAAAAATTAGAAAGAAAGCTGAGGAGATCTTTAATGATAAACACAGCGCTTTTTATGTTTATGAAAAAATATGGAAGCGTAAACATACAATGCCAATTCGTGAAGATACAAAGCAAGATTTATTATTCCACTCTATGACCCCTATGAAACACATAAAACTTGTTGATAACCGTAATGCTGTAGGAGATAAAAAGGATGGAAGACTTCACTATCTGGGACAGGCAATTATGAAACTTGATAAGTGTGATGCTGTTATGTTCGCATCAGATTGGGAGAGGCATAATGGCTGCAGAATAGAACACGCTGCAGCACAAGCTTATGGACTTCCGATTTTTTATGTCGACTGATTATATTTCACAAGGAGGTATCAGTATGTGTATGAAAATCAAATGTGAAGACAGAAACGAAACCACAGACGCTTTTTATCTTATAACAGACGATGAGAAGATATGGCTGTTTGATCAGCTGAAAAGGAAAGGAGTTACAGACTATTTCAAGAGAGGGGTGACGATAAACAGAGCTTTAAGGCCTCAGAAAGGTAAACGCTTCGATTCTAAGCTCGGTAAAACAGTCGATAAACTTCCATTATATTTAAAGTATGTGGAAAAAGAATACGGTATTCAGATCATGAAAGGGAGAAACTGATATGAAGAAAATCACTGAGATCAAAGATAAAGTAAAAGGATTCGTAACGACTCACAAAACGGTATGTGCTGCTGTAGGATCTGGCATTATATTTTTTGGAGTAGGAGCTGCTATCGGAAGTGCTGTTCAGGATCATGTAGACTTCGGAAGGATTAAAGATGGTGTCGTCAAATCAACTCAGATGGGAGCTTCCGCAGGAGTTAGAGCTCACATGGGCTATATTCGTGAAAACATTCCTGAGGCTTACAAGCAGATCAAAGAATTCATGAAAGATAATCCAAATAAGTATGATCTCAGAAAGAGACTCATGAATGATGAAATCATGCAGTCACTCGGCAACTCTGTTGGTGAAGAGATACCGTTTGTGGCATTCAAGTGATGTAACTTTTTACAACTCCTATAGTGAATCTTATTGATTATATTTTAAAGGAGGTTCTTATGGAGAACGAAAACAGAAACGAAGAGAAAGTAACTATGGTCGACTTTAAGAAGGAGATCGCTAAGAGAAAGCTCAAAGCAGGAGTTGAATCCGCAAAGTCAGGCATCATTAAAGGAGTCAAGTGGGTAACTGAACATCCCGCCGAAGCAGCTGCAGGTGTGACAGGACTCGGATTATTCGTGAAATCAGTAACGAAAACGAGTGCCAATCACGCTGAGCAGAGGCGGAGGGAGCGGGAGTTCTTTGAACACAGCTCCGGCAAATGGTGCGAAATTAAGCGGAAACTTACTCCTCGTGAGCAGGTTGAAGCAGAAGCTCGTCACAAAGCAGGCGAGACCTGGACACAGATCTTCTCTGATATGCGTCTGCTTAAGTAACTGATAATCAAGGATTCACTAGAACCGGGAGAGGCTATTACAGTCTCTCCTTATATTTTTTGAAAGGAAAAGACAATGCCAGAACTAAAAAAGATTCATTTCAAAGGTATCGCGCCTCTGAATGATGAAAACAGAGGTATGAAAATGGTTAGAAAGTTAGAGGAAGGAGGGTTTCTTAAAATTGATAAGATCATCACCGATATCAAAAATTTAAGATTCAAGACTGAGAGATATGAAGCAATTCTTCTTGTACCTGAGGAGAACATAGCTTACGTGAAAAATCAGCTGAAGATAAAGGAGGACAAAAGCAAAAAGTGAAGATGAAGTTCAATAAGGCTGAGGTTGGGGACAGAATAGCATCTAATCTTACGAAGATTAGAGAAAGCTATGGCTACACTCAAACTGAAATGTCTAAAAAGTGTCAAATAAATCGTAACATGTATCATTTATGGGAAAATGGATACGTGATGCCTTCTACAATCGGTCTTCTTACATTGTCAGAAGCACTCGGAATATCTATGGACGACCTTGTTAAGAAAGATCTTTAATTATATTTCAAGAAAAGGAGAATTTATTATGGCAAACTTTACAAAAAACGACGCAATGTTTATCGGAGCAATTGGTTTTGGTGTTGGTTGTCTTGTGTATGCACTCAGATGCAACGATGAGATGAACCTCATTTCGAGCAAGGTTGACATTTCACTCGATAGACTTAAAAACATGACTAACATCACAATTTCAGATGAGATTGCGGACAAGCTTGTTGAGAAGGCTGCAAAGGAAGCAGCAAAAGCTGCTGTTGAAAAGCAGGCTTCGAAGGTTGCCGAGTCACTTAGAATTGGCATGGCAGGTGACATCAGATCAAAAGTGAATGATGCCGTTTCTCGTGCTTACTCCGACATTGAAGACAGCGTTAAGTCTGAGGTGAAGCGTCAGATTAAACGTATTGACCTTGACGATGTGAAAGATTCCATTATGGATAAAATCACCGAAAAGATTCAGGACGAGATTTCTGATAAGGTCGATGATATGATGGATGATTTCAGCGGAAAGATTATTGTGATGAAATGAAGGAGGTGATGATGAGTGAACTTCAATGTAATCACAGTCTTAGTTATATTCATAGCAGTTCTGATCGGCATATTAATTGGAGTATTAGTTGCAGGAAAAGCTGCTATGAAAAAGAGGAAAATCGGAACTCTGGTGATTGACGATTCCGATCCTGAGAAAGCAACATATAGGTTTGAGTTTGAAGTGGATCCGGAAGAGATTCCGCGTAACGATTATATTTCAATCAAGACAAGATTGGAGGGAAAATGAGTGTAGTAATAGATATTGACATGCCTGATAAATGTTTGAATTGTCCAATGTATGATGATTTCAATTTTTACTGTAAATTATATTCATATGGTATTCCTGCCAGATACAATTATGACTCATCAGCAAGACCTGAATGGTGTGAACTTATTGAAATTAACGAAGAAAAGGAGAACTAATTATGGCAAAGAAAGGTTTTTGGTATGACGACAATAGAAGTGAAGAGGATTATGGTCTGCTTAGGGGTCTCACTCATGTTAAGGTGAAAAATGAGTATCACTCAGATGAGAAGATTTCATCAGATCCTGTGTTTCAGCATGGGGAGAAGAGGATTCATAAAGTTCTGGTGAAATGACACATTTTACAGTGCCTATAATGACGTATATATGCTTTTTATAGGAGGTAAAAAAAATGAAGAAAACGGAACTTATTGTAGTAACAAACGACAACATGAAAACAGTGATGCTTATCGCATATGATAATGGCGTTCAGGTGACGAATACCAAAAGATGGAATAAGCGCCATATGATCATAGAGGTCGTTGGTGACATCATAAGTATGTTTAGATTCAAGAGAGAGGCAAAAGACCTCTACTTGAAAGCATACGCGTGAAAACAAAGGAGTCGCATGTAACATTTACTGCGGCTCCTTATATTTTTGACCTTATGAAAAAAAAGGAGAAGCGAATGAAAGTGATGTCAGATTTCACAAGAAGCAACAACTTTAAAAATCTTAAGAAGAAAATGGAGACACCTGCCGAGAAAGGACTTTATGATTGTATTGCACTGCTTGAGAGGCAGATAATAACGCTTGAGGAAATTGTTAATGCGCTCACTGCAGATAGGGAGGACGACAGAAAATGAATTTAGATGGAATGATAAACTGGCTTAAAGATCATAAGGCTACTATTTGTTCTGCAGTAGCTTGTGCTGGTGTAGTTGCCACTGCTTATTTTTCAGGAAAGGCTGCTGTTCAAGTAGAACATACAGTCAAACCCGATATGAATAAGAAAGAGAAAGTAAAAGAATATGCAAAAGCTTACTGGAAGACAGGTGTTGCTGCAGGAGCTACATGTGCTCTTATTATATCTTCAGACAGAATTCACGTAGGTACAGAAGCTGCTATTGCAGGCGTTGCTGCTATGTGGAAACAAAAGGCTGTTGATATTGATAAAAAGCTTGTAGAAGAAGTAGGAGCAGAAAGAGCTCATCAGATTCATAACGATATTATTCAGGAGAAAATCAAAGACGACTTAAAAAATCATCCTGAAAAATTCCCGGAGGAGAAAATTCCGAATGAGGGTTCAATGACAAGTAAACTTTTAGTCTATGAACCGTACACGGATCAGTATTTTTATACTACACGCGAGACAATAGCATGGGTTATGTTAGAGGCGAATAAGAGACTTATGAATCAGTTTGATGTTCGTCTAAATTACATCATCAAGATGCTTGGCGGTGTACCAAAACCTGAAGGAGATAAAATAGGATGGAACTGGGAAAATGAGTCTCAGGATTATGCATGGTCTTATTACGGTGGGCCTTGGATTGAACTTATGCCGGATGTGAGAAAAGATAAAAGAGGAGCTTTATGCCTTTTCTATCAAGTAGATCCTGATACACAAGAAGCTGAGGATATGATTTATTTGTATTGAAGGAGAGAAATATGAAAATTTTACTGAAAATCGCTTCTATTGTTGCTCCGATCGTTGGTATCTACTACATCGGAACGCTTATATATGACGGTATTAAGCTTCAGAAATTTAGGAAGAAATACCACACAATTTATGTGAAAGAGAGGAAAGAAGTATGTTAAAACTTTTTATCAGATCGATATTAGGCGGTATATGCATCGGCATCGGAGGAGCAGCGTATTTATCGATCGGGAATCCTATCGTGGGTTCCCTTATATTTTCGATTGGACTGCTTCTCATCTGTATGAATGGATTTAAGCTTTTCACAGGTATGATTCCGTATGTGAAACCTGAAATAAACTATGTTGTGAAAAATGTTACAGTACTTCTCGGTAACATAGTAGGCGCTTGGATTGTTGGGTTTATATTTTACTTATCGAAGCCCGATCTTTATAATACAACAGCAAATCTATGTTTTAAGAAATTAGATGAAGGATGGCGAATCATGCCGCTTGCTTTCATGTGCAATATACTTATATTCTTTGCTGTCGATTTATTCGCGAAATACAAGCTTCACTATTTCGTAAGAGTTTTTGTGATTGTGATGTGTGTCATGGTATTCATCTTATGCGGATATGAGCACTGTATCGCTAATGTATTCTACTTTTCGGCAGCACAGATATTTGATGCGAAAGTGTTTGCCTATTTGCTTCTAAACATTATATTCAACGGAATTGGTGGTATATGCATTTGCAGACTTGTTAGATTCACAAAAAGAGATGGCATATGAGAAAGATATTCTATAAAGTGAGACTTGATGATAATGAGAAAAATCAAGTTAGTTATATTAAGAAGCATACAAACGTAAATATAGCACATTACTTGAGACTATGTATTAAAAGATTATATGACGAGGTGAAAAGAAAAAATGGCGAAGATGGTGATGACTTGGAACGAGGCTAGAAATGTATTATATGGATACAACGAAACATACATAGTACCTGCGGATGTTGAAGAAGCTATAGAGGTAGCAATACTCGCTCTCAGTAGATGCGACTTTTTAGATGAACAGGCCGAAAAGAGAAAAAAGATGAATGTCGATCAGAAAATAGAGAAAGGTCTTACTCCGGAAGAAAATAGACTCAAACAGGAGCTTAAAGACATGATGAATTCGTGAAACTTTTTACAGCTTATATAATGACATATAAATAATTCTTTTAAAGGAGGAAACAATATGAGCAATTGGATTAAAGACAATGTACTGTTACTCGCTAGTCTTGGATTAGGAGCACTTGGGATGCTCGTAAAAGACAAGCAGGATGACAAAAAGATGGATCGCTCAGTGGAGAAGTACTTTAAGAGAAAGGAGGAAGAAGAGCGGCGACAGGCTGAAGAATAACCGGAAAGGGGCTTGTGTAGATATTACACAGGCTCCTATTCTTTTTTTTCACTTATATTTCGAAAGGAGAAACGAAATGGCTGAAAAATCACAGAAAGAACTTTGCATTGAAGCAAGAAAACTGCTTGTACATATTCACGATAGACTTCTGGCGAATGACGATTCGACGCTTCGTGCAATATTTGAACTTCAGAAGAATTTGTGCTTACGTATCGGCAGACTTGAAAATAGAGACTAATTGTATTTGTGAAAGGAGAAACTTGTTATGGGTTTCAAAGAATTTGGAAAATCGTTACTTGAAAAAGCATCTGAACATTCAAACGTGATTATGGGCGTCGGGGCAATTGCAGGACTCTTTGGCGTTGTTGTACTCACATATAAGAAGTCGCCGAAGATTCACAACATTATATCTGAACAGCGTAAAAAGATTGATGCTCTTGAAGAAAGAGCTGAAATAGAGAATCTTCCTGTGGAGCAGGTTAAGCAGGAGAGGAAAGAGATCACAAAAGAAACAGCAAAAAGACTTGCTCCTGAAGTGGCTCCGATTGGACTTCTCACAGCAGCGACAGGCGGACTCATGGTAGGATCTGTTGTCACTTCCGAGATGAAGATTTCACACGTTAGAGATTTACTTACTATGAGTGAAGTCTATAACAAGGAAATCCTTGAGAAAGCGAAAGAGGTGGTAGGTGAAGAGAAAGTCCAGGAGATTAAAGATGGTGTAGCTCAGGACCATGCAAATGAAGCACTGAAGAATGATCCTGATTTCGAAGGTCATATTCTTCAGGCGAAAGGAGGTGGTAAGACATTATATTGGGATGATTATATGGGGCGTCCATTCTATTGTGACGATGTGACGCTTGAAAAGGCAGTTAATAAGGTGAATAAACGCATTATTGACGCGCCTTTTGAGTTATGGTTACCGATTAATGCTATCTATGAGGAACTTGAACTTCCTACAGGAGCTGCAGGTAAGTATATCGGTGCAGGAGGATCCAAGTGCGATTGTGACTCGTTTGATTTAAGTCTCAATCATGCAATTAAACTTGAAGACGGAAGACCTGCGATAATGTTCACGTTCTTCATTGAGCCTCAGCCTGAACAGAAAAGATACTGAACACCTGCAGATGGGATTAAACTCGGATTATATTTCTAAAGATACATTTTACAGCTCCTTTAATGAAGTAAAAGAAGGTCTTCAAGAAAGGAGCTGATTTAAATGAAGACTAATCTTAAAACTATAAAGAAGGACATATTGGATTGCATTGCGGACTGGGCACCATGTCGGGTTGAATTTATAGACGACATAACTCGCGCGTCTTCTAATCCTGAAACCTATACTGCTGCGATTAAACTTACATTAAGTGAAACCGTAACAAGATGCTATAGAGCTTTCTGGACAGAAGACGGCGTTGAGTTTGAGTATCTTAAAAACCCGTGAGGCGATTTAGGACTGGAGTAGCATCCGGTCCTTCTTTTTTCTTTTTGCAATGGCATAGTCGTGTACAGCAATGATATGTTGAGCCGTGGTAGAGTAATGAATGGCAAGGTTGTGTAAAGGCGAAGCAATGCATAGCTATGGTAAGGTGCGGTATCGATTTGCGTAACCATGGTATAGTTTTGTAAAGTTTCGTAAGGCATTGATTCGTGTAGCAGCGGCATGGTGCGGCGTCGATTTGTGATGATTTTAAACAAACACATTATATTTTAAAAAGGAGAAATGAATATGAAACAGATTAAAGTAAGAGCAACATTCACAGAGATGGTACTTGGGACAGCTTCTAATAATAAGGATATTCACGGAGATTATATTGCTTCGAAGGCACCGGATGCTAAGTCTAAAGAGGAGGAGATTGCAGCAATCGGTGCTGAAGAGTATGCAGAGAAGCAGATGACTGTATTCCCGAAACTTGAAGATGGTACACCTTTTATCTGGGATTATCAGATCAAAGGTTTCTTTAAAGACACCTGCTCTGCACTTCAGAAGTGTAAAGGTGAGGATTTCGCCAAAGCTTCGTGTGCTATCAAGGCGTTTAAGAAGGTAATCGACGGGGTTATATTTGTTGAAGAGCGTAAGATCCCGATTGATATGCATGGCGGAAAAATGGGCGTTCTTGAGCGTCCTCTTCGTGCACAGACTGCTCAGGGTGAAAGAATTGCTCTTGCTTCTTCTGAGACAGTTCCTGCCGGCAGTACTATCGAATTCACTATTACATGTCTTTCCGATCAGTATGCACCTGCTGTGAAAGAGTGGCTTGATTATGGTAAGTATCGTGGACTTCTGCAGTGGAGAAACGCCGGATATGGCCGCATGACTTATGAAATCTTGTGATTATATTTGCTAAGGCACTGTGTCGTAGTGAGTCGAAACGTAGTAAAATGCAAAGCAGATGTAAAGTGAGTAACTACGTAATGGCAAGGGCTTGGTAGGGTCTCGATCCGTGTTGCTAAGGTGCAGTTTTGTCTAGTCAGTGACGCAAAGACAATGAATTGTGCTGAGACGATAGGCATAGCAAGGCCAAGGTGAAGTAACGTATAGAATGGCAACGGCAAAATGACGTGCGGTTTTGCGAAGGCGCTGAAGTGTATAGCACAATGATGACGAAGATGATGATTTCGACAGCTGCGATTTTCATCAAACAAATGTGTTTAAGGTTACTCATGATGGTGGAGACTATTACTATCCGAGTGGCTATGCCTATGTTAAAGAAGAGCTTTTTACTGAACTTCCGAGAGCTATGAAAAAGAGACCCGTATGGATTCTTAGCGGTGCTTCAGGAACCGGTAAATCAACGTTCGGTTATATTCTCGATAAGGAAGGATGTAAAGTCTATGAAACTGATTCAGCAAAAGACGGCATTCTTCCTGAAGAGATTTGGGCTGATATTATCGTAGTGGGTAACAAATGGAAGGATATCACTGTCGACGAGGTCAAGAAGCACTTAGCAGGTGATGTGAATGTTATCGACGTAACTTTCAGTATGTAATTATATTTCAAGAAAAGGAGAAACATATGTACGATGATCGTAAAGAGTTTAATGCGTATCCGTTAACCATTGTGCGTGATAGATATACCGGATGCTATTCCGGAGGGAAATTCACGGCATGGAACTTGTATCCTGAAGATATTCCTGAAGAAATTTATGCGGATGATGTCGGATGCTCTATCTTTTTTAGTAATACTAAAATTATATATGGGCGTGGGGGAACTCCGAATGATGCCTTTATGGATTTGATAAACAAGTTAGAAAATAAAATTTCAAGAAAACGTAAAGGAGAAATCATATGACTGTAGGAATGAAAAAGATCATGAAACTCACATTCGTAGGTGAAAAAGACATGACTAAGATGGAAGAGGGACTTCTCCATATAGCTTTACTTGAGCTTAAAGAGGGGTCCCTTTCTGATTTCGGCGTGAGGTTTAATCAGCCCGTTATTACACCAAGTGAAGCAGGCGTGATTATTGAAGTCGAGTATCCTTCCGATATTAAGGATCGTATCGAAAAACCTGTGAAGAAAGAAGATGAAGGTCTTTCAGATCAGGCTTATATTCATCTGCTTGAGAAACTTGTTAAGAAGTATTCAGGGAAGTCAGTAAGTCAGTGCATTTATGAGTGTATCTGATTCTTTTAAGGAGTAATTATATTCATGAAAATCAATAAGAAATGGATTAAAAGAGGACTTGCTTGCATTGGAGTAGCCGGAGTAGGAATCGTTTGGTATTATCTCGGCAGTAAAGGCAAAATTGATATGGATACAGCATTCACGATCGGTGAAAGTGGCTGGCTAGGTGGAACTCAAGACGCTCTTGATATGCTTCCGCTTGATAAAGAGATTACTTTTACTAAAGACATGTATCATGAAATTTTAGATAAGCTTGATGAAAATGTGAAACTTATCATCAAAGATGACTGTATAATAAGACGTTTTCCTGATGGTTTCACTTTAAGAACATTTTAATTATAGGAGGATTATATTATGAAAAGAGAAATGATTGAATCTGTAGTATCACTCGCAGCAGCAAAAGCGGTCTGGAAGGAACTTGGTAGAGAATTTAAATCAGGTGACATGATTCACGGTGAGGTTGGCCTCATGACAAGTATTGGTAGAATTGCTATCAAAGGAACCGCAGCATATCTCACTTATATTTTCACAGATGTAGTTGTAACTAAGGCTATTGACAGCATGTTTCCAAAATCTGAAGAGGATCATGTAGAAGAACAGGAACATATAGAAGAAGATGCTACTGATGAAGAATTTGATGATGAGAAAGGAGATGAAGACGATGGAGAACCCGTATAAATATGTTAGATTTCATGAATATTGTCAAACATGTATTCACAAAGATGTAGAAGAGACTGAAGAGCCTTGTAATGAGTGTCTCACTCATACTGTAAACTTATATTCTCATAAACCAGTAAACTATGAGAAGAAAGGTGGAAATGATGCCTGAAGAGAAGAAACAGAATAAGAACTTACATGCCACTGAAAAAATAGTAGAAGGAAAAGTCGTAGAAAAGTCGAAGCTGCAAAAAGCTGCGGCTTTATTTTTTGATGAAGACTTAGATGCGATTAAGTCTTCTGTGTCGGCGGATTTTATTAAGCCCAGAATGACAACTTTTTTGAAAGAGATGTCAGTTAAGCTTCGAACATTCATAGTAGATACCGGAAA
>JAGAXP010000056.1 GCA_017940955.1 Oribacterium sp. | reverse complement strand
TCCTAAGGAGCATATATATAATCTCCATCCAAGTATCATCACCTGAGTATGCCATTTCTTCCATTATCGTAAATCCAAATCCAACAGCTGCTCCTAAAAGTATATATTCATAAACGTTTTTCAGTCTTGGTTTAAAGATTGTGGCAAACAAGATGATTGCAATAAACTTGATAACTTCTTCCGGCATGCCTGCGGCCATAAAGGCACTTACAAGCGATCCCATTAATGAAGGCATCTGATCAACTGCAGTCCTCAATGCAGTATTTGCAAAAAAGAGCTTAACTCCTATAAACCCTGAGATTTCCATCGTGGCCATTCCTAAGGCAATCGGTACAAGGGCCTGTATAAAGCCAATAGGCTCAGGGCTTTCACTTTTAACCATCCTGTAATATAGAAATCCGCAAACTAAAACCGTTATGAGTAAAGATAAAGCTGTAGAAAGAGTCATGCATGTCCTCCAAGGATAAACTATTACATAATTATTTTTTCTCAGTATCCTTTAATTATTGGCAAATCTCTGATCTTCTCAAAAGCGATTCTCGGATAATCATCTTCTTCTACATAGATCGTTCCACACCGGGTAAATCCAAGCTTCTCTTCTGAAGTATCTTCTTTTACGGGCTGGAATTCTAAAGGTACAGTAAAATCCAAAGCAGTACAGAATTATATAAGATCAAAAATTTATATTCTCCGTATATCCGATTCTGTCGGTAACAAGCTCTGCCCACGCAGGCACAAATCCCGCACCAAGAGCAACCTTCTGTGATGTGATATGTGACATGGATTTTCCATAATATGGAAGCCTGTTCATTCCCAAAATCTCGTTCTTTAGTAAAGTCACAAGCATTTTTCCTATCCCTTTTGCCCTCGTATCAGAATCAACATTTATTCCGATCTGCCACATTACAGGACTGTCCATACTTGCGCCGGCCATGCCGAGTATTTTGTCATCCTTAACAGCTGCAACTCCTATTACGTCCGGTGCTGTCTCATAGAAGGTAAGTGATTCTCTTTATCTATTATTTCAAAACTGGAACAGCAGTAATCAATTGCCAGCTGTCCGCGTAATATGTCATTCATTTGTGTTTTTAAAGTCCTTCGTGTTTTTAGATAATGCTGTTATAGAAATCAACCGCCGCCTGTATCTCTTTCTCTGTTGGATGCCCCTTCCTGATACCGCCGACCAAACGAAATGGGCCGAACGTGTCAAATCCTTTGCAGATATATATCCCTACCTCTTTGCAATTTTTATTTTCTGTTATTCTTGCTATAGCATTAAAGTTGCTTTTCATCGGATTACCGGCCGTGGCAATGAAAAATACATCTTTTCCTGATGGAAGGTTAACCTTGGCAAAATTTAATATCTGCTCAGAAAACTTTCCAAAATATATTCCGGAAGCAAATCCGATTTTATCGTAGCCACTTAGATCAAATGTATTCCTTGAAGTAACATCTACTAACTCTACATCCGTATGTTCAGCTGCAATAGCATCTAGTATCTTTTTTGTATTCCCATGATGTTTACTGTAATAAATAATAGCTGTTGCCATATCGACACTCCTGTCATTTACTATTGTTCTTAGCATATAATATAAGCGTTTTTAATAACAAATACCATAATTGACGTGCTGAAATAGAATTCAAAATTTGACGGTAGTAGATGTATATGCTACCATCATATAAAACAATGATGACTCTGAGCCAGCTATGTTTTTCTCGATTATACCTCAGTAAAACTTATTAGATTCCTAGTATTGGCTTAAACATCATTCCTATTCTCACACTAAAGCAAAAAGAAACTCTACCTTTTAAGAGGCGGAGTTTCTTCTTGCTTTTTTGATATCGGGAATTATAACCACGGAAATCAAAAAGCCGCCCCCTGCTTGAGAAAGGGACGGCTCTTTGCGTTATTAGATTGGAAGCTTGAATTAATTAAAATAATAGTTTTATTAAACTCTTTTGTCAACAAATGCTATTTCTAAAATCCGAGGAATCATACTGCTTTTCATTCCTATCAATTTTCAATAAATCATTCACGATTGTATATCTAACTTCTTAACTTGCAATCTTGATTTCAGCTTCTCCAATGTCATATATCAGCCCGGAATCGCACAAGGTTCCCCAACTGAAAACGGTATTTATCTGTCCGGCGCCGCCACATAAATCAAGGTCCCCGGCTTTCCAAGGGGCAGTAACTCCATAATAGCCATAACTGCTTTCAACTTCGTGTCCTACAGAGGCTACACCATTCGAAATATTATCCGGTCCGGCAACTTCATCACGTGTCAGCCATGCGGTCTGATCAGCTATGAAACGTGCAGCAATATCCTCGTTGTAGTCCATATCTGTTAGCGCAGCAAGTCGTTCTTCTTCACTGTTTTCACTTACTACTATCTCGACTACCTCTTTATACTTATCGATATCCAATGTTCCGGTTCGAACCGTAGCAGAGCTTTTAGGGACACTTCTCTGTGAATCATCCGGATAGCTTCCATCTTTGTTTCTTCCGTAGGACATGGAATACCCGCCATCTCCTCCGTCTCTGCTCACATCAACTGTTCCGGAAAGCTCTTTGATTGATGCTATGCTCTCAGGTAAAAAACCCCCATAGTGCGGCCATGCAAGGTTAAAATGAATATCTCCATTATTATCAAACAGAACTATCGTCCACTTAGCATTGCGTGGAGTTATAAGGTCATATGCTGTCACCGGCCAATTCTCATCACTATTATTTACAAGATCATATATCTCCTGCCCGGTAAGTTTAGAAAATTCTTCTTTTTTCTGATCAGATGCCAGCGCCTTAAACTCACTGTAAGTAACAGCTGTGCTGCTCTCTTGTTTTTGAAACGGTCTACAAACTATCAAAAATGACAGGATACACGAAACCATCAGCATAACAAAAAACACCAGCTCATTCTCGTTATTAAGACGCTTTCGTTCCATTTTAATCACCTCCATGTCAGCTATTATATATTTTAACAAGCTGTTGGGAGGAAGCACAGCCTTTGCGACGCGATTCGGTCTATTAATGTTATTTGCTTTTCGTTATTCGGTCGAAAAATGCAATTTTTGATTGAATATTCGGTCAAAAAACGTTATTATCTGCTTGTGGGTATATTAGATGTAAGGAGCAATTCTTATGGATAGAATGGCGTTTGAAGAACTAAAAAAATGGAAGAATAAAAAACGCAGAAAACCTTTGCTTGTGACAGGCGTTCGTCAATGTGGGAAGACATTTCTGATAAAAGCTTTCGCAGAAAGTGAATTTGAAGATCTTGCTTATTTTAATTTTGATGGAAATGAAGGATTAAAGTCCGTATTTGATTACGATTTTGATACTGACAGAATAATAGACGAACTCGGAAGTGTGGTTAGGGGAAAAAAGATCACTCCCGGAGCAACATTGGTATTCTTTGACGAGATACAGGACTGTCCCAGAGCTATACAGTCACTCAAATATTTCTGTGAAAATATGAGCGACCTTCATATTGTAGCTGCAGGATCCCTTTTAGGCGTTTCTCTGAGGAAAGAGGGAATATCTTTTCCAGTAGGTAAGGTGGACAGACTTGAGATGTTCCCCATGAGCTTTGAAGAGTTCGTTATTGCCGATGGTGGAAGTAAGTATATTGATGGATTATCAAAGCTGCCTTATGAAAGAGAGATTCCGGAGCTTTATACTGTTCCACTGGAAAAATATCTGAAAAACTATTATATAGTTGGTGGAATGCCTGAAGCTGTTCAGACATGGATTGATACGCATGACTATGCTGAGGTTGAAGAAGTACAGAACCGGATTCTCAAAGACTACGCCAATGATTTTGGAAAACATACCACTCCTGAAACTGCAACGAAGATAAAGCTAATATGGGATGCCATTCCTACTCAGATAGCAAAGGATAATAATAAATTCATATTCTCACATGTAAAAAGCGGGGCAAGGGCAAAGGATTTAGAAGATGCTCTTGAATGGATTGTCAATGCCGGAATAGCATATAAACTGAACATGGTTCCGACTCCGGAAATACCTCTGTCAGGCATGGCTGACAATACATATTTCAAGGTTTATATGTCTGACGTAGGCCTTTTAAGGAAGAAATCCAATATAAATTACCGGACAATACTCGATGGTGACGCAACCTTTATTCACTTTAAAGGTGCACTTACAGAAAACTATGTCATGGTGCAGCTTTGCAGCATGGGAATACAGAGTTATTTCTGGAGAACCAAGGCAGATGCTGAATTGGATTTTCTGACGGATTATGAAGGAGTTCTTCTCCCTATAGAGGTTAAAGCTGCAGATAATACCAAGGCAAAGAGTCTCCATCTTTTCTGCAACAGATATAAGCCAAAGATTGCCGTAAAAACATCTCTTAAAAATGTGGGAGATATCATGGATGGTGAGACACATATTTGGAGCATACCCTTGTATGTTCTGTTCAGATTAAAAGGATATATTTTCCATGAGATGAATTGGAAAAAAAATCAGTAATCTATTTATATTGACAGCATAGTTAGCCTTCTGAACAGCGAGAGAAACTCTTTTATAGCCTTGATCACGAAGGTTCTCCAGCATTTCATCCATAAGCCTCGTGCCGATCCCTTTTCTCCGATACTTCTTGTACAGTGAAATTGCAAATGAAGGTGTTTCATCATCCACTTGGCCGTAATCATTCATGATCCTCGTCCAGACAGCCCCAACTTTTTTCCGTCGTGGATTGCGACGAAGCAGTTGTCTCCAGACTTTGTACCGAAACCATCAGTGTATACGCGCAGCTCCGGTTTCTCTACAATATCTCTCGAAGGCGGCTCCACACCTTCCGGAATGAATATGGCTTCATATAAAAAGTCTTTGAGAAGGCCGAGTTCGTTTTCCCGAATACAACGGATCTCTATTGCGTTCTTCATACCATCTTTACACCTTATTTGGAATAGTTCTCAAAGCACCATTTTGCGATCCTTATGATCAGTGCTTCCGGTAAAGGCTGATCATAGGGGATCCGTATCGTGCCCTTGCTTACGTCATAATCGGAGAGTTCCTCCGTAAATACAGCTGTAGCCTCATCACCGGGATAAATGCCCAGATGTTTCTTTGATGCTGCGAAATGAATGATATTACGACCTTTCCAATAAGTGGGCATCGACCAGGAGATCCTTTCCTCCGCGTCCGGCAGTGCATCACGAAGGATCTCCCGGATCTCCATTAATCTAGGCTTAAATTTCTCATCCTGGACAGCAATGTATTCATCAATATTCTGCGGTTTCACACAGTAATGGTCCTGGTTTTGTCTGCTGAACTCTCTGCCGCATTTCGGACATTTCCATGCCATGGCTTCACCTCTTCAAATTGCGATTTATCGATTGCATATGCAAATAATCATACTACAATCCTTGGTACAATCACAAACTGATATTGACTTATATCTTTAATAAATATATAGTCAGAAAAAGGAAGCAACCAGTTTGATTGCTCCCTCATAAATCTAAATTATCATAGAATACCCATATTTACAGAAAAAATTTCAAACTCTCCCCTGTTTCCCATATTGCAATGTTATTTGAACAAGATAGGGTTTTGTTCATTTTTTGGATTTTTCGTCAAAAAAATTTTTTTGGTTTTTTGCTTGATTTTTTCTCAAAAAAATTTTTTTGGTTTTTGTTCTTTTATTCTTAAAGGTCTATTGTAAAATCAGGGTTCCCGAACCCGTCTACTGTAAAGTAGATGCGCTTTTCGCCGATATTTACAAATGTCTCGATCACATTGGCACTAATATAGGGATGCTTATTTAAATATTCTAAAACTTTTTCGTTAATGCTTTCTGCAGTGAACTTCTTACCATCATACTCGAAAGTTGTTTTAGCAAAATCAAACTTTGTTTCAGGAACAGCCTTTGCAGCTGCCTTTACTGGTGCCTTTGTTGCTGTCTTAGCAGCCTTCTTAGGTCCTCTCTTTGCAGGAGTTTTCTTCTCTACAGGAGCCTTAACATCATCCTTCTTTACTTCTGCAGCTGCCTCGTTCTTCTTTGCTACAGTCTTCTTTACCGGCTTCTTAGCAGCACTCTTAGCCTTAGGCCCTCTCTTCTTAGGAGCTGCCTTTGCAGGTGCTTCAACCTTCTTTTCTTCTGCCGGCTTTTCTTCTGTCTTTGGCTGATCAACAACCTTTACTTCTTCGTTTTCCATAAATAAGTTTCCTTTCCTAAAAAGAATAAATAGATAGACGTATTTGTTTTTTATTATAAATACGAGTAAATATTTTTTCCATAGAATTGATGAAGTATTTTTTGTTTCTTATAAACTTTTTCAAATAATCATTTTGATTTATTTCGCTAATGATTTTTCCTTTATTATTTTGCAAGCTTATTTCCAGTTGATCAGCATCTTTTTTCCAATTATATTATGATTTTTGACGTACTCCCACGGATAAATCCGTGGGATTCTCACTTAGATTCACCCGATTCCACCTGACCATATAGGGCAGGATATGACCGGTTATTTCAGTGTTTACCCGAGAATTCGATACGCGTGTACCTACTTTCCAAAAGGATGGTCTACGTCTGGACCATTAAAAAAATAT
>JAGAXP010000055.1 GCA_017940955.1 Oribacterium sp. | reverse complement strand
GTTCGCAGAGCTCAACGGATGGGAAGCTGAATCTGATGCGGAGAGTCTTCTGAACGGACTGGGAATCGAATCCGAGTTCCACTACAAGCTTATGAAAGAGCTTGATGGTGCACAGAAGGTCAAGGTTCTTCTTGCAAGAGCGCTTTTTGGTAATCCTGATATTCTCCTTCTGGATGAGCCTACCAACCATCTGGACCTTGATGCTATTGCATGGCTTGAAGAGTTCCTTATCAATTTTGAGAATACTGTCATTGTTGTATCCCATGACCGTTACTTTCTCAATAAGGTTTGTACTTACATTGCTGATATAGATTATGGCAAGATTCAGCTTTATGCCGGTAACTACGACTTCTGGTACGAGTCATCACAGCTGATGATCCGTCAGATGAAGGAAGCCAACAAGAAAAAAGAGGAACAGATCAAAGAGCTCAAAGAGTTCATTGCCCGTTTCTCAGCTAATGCAAGTAAGAGTAAACAGGCTACATCCAGAAAGAAAGCTCTTGAAAAGATCGAGCTTGATACTATCAAGCCTTCAAGCAGAAAATATCCTTACATTGATTTCAGACCAAACAGAGAGATCGGTAACGAAGTTCTTACTGTAGACGGCCTCTCCAAGACAATTAACGGAGAAAAAGTTCTCGACAATATTTCTTTTGTTATCCAGAGAGACGACAAGGTTGCTTTTGTAGGCGGTAACGAGCTTGCAAAGACTACTCTCTTCCAGATCCTTACAGGTGAGCTTGAACCAGATGCAGGAACTTATAAATGGGGTGTAACAACATCTCAGGCTTACTTCCCTAAGGACAATACAAAAGAATTTGACAACGACTACACCATTACAGAATGGCTTACAGGTTATTCAGAGATTAAAGATGCTACTTACGTAAGAGGCTTCCTTGGAAGAATGCTCTTTGCCGGTGAAGACGGAGTTAAAAAAGTTAAAGTTCTTTCCGGAGGAGAAAAAGTAAGATGTCTCTTGTCCAAGATGATGATAAGCGGAGCCAACTGTCTTATCTTTGATGAACCAACCAACCACCTTGATATGGAATCGATTTCCGCTCTTAATGACGGAATGATCAAGTTCCCGGGCGTTGAACTTTTTGCCTGCCGTGACCATCAGGTTGTGCAGACAACAGCTAACAGGATTATGGAGATTCTTCCCGATGGATCTCTTATCGATAAACGTTCTACTTATGACGAGTACCTTGAAAATGATGAAATGGCAAGAAAGCGTACAGTATATAATACTGCCGCTGATGAGGAAGAGGATGACTGATTACCATCCCAAAAGCTGTAGCTAAATTAACCAAGCTTTTACTACAGTTCCTAAACCATTCAATATATAACCACGTAATTATCCGGATCAACAGATCCCGATATTAATACACTTATAAGTTTATAGGAGGAGCAAGTTATGCAGCAGTTTACCCCAGTAAAAGAAGGAAAAGTACGTGAAATCTACGACATAGGTGAAAACCTTATAATGGTAGCAACAGACAGAATTTCCGCATTTGACGTAATCTTAAAAAACAAAGTTGAGAAAAAAGGTACTGTTCTCACCCAGATGTCACGTTTTTGGTTTGATTACACCAAGGATATTGTAAGAAACCACATGATCAGCGTAGATAACAATGATATGCCTGAGTTCTTCAGTGCTCCGCAGTTCAAGGGAAACAGCATGCTTTGTAAAAAGCTCACTATGATTCCTGTTGAATGTATTGTACGTGGTTATATAACAGGTAGTGGCTGGGTATCATATAAAGAAAACGGAACAGTTTGCGGCATCAAGCTTCCTGAAGGATTAAAGGAATGCGGTAAGCTTCCTGAACCGATCTACACACCAAGCACAAAGGCTGAGATTGGTGATCACGATGAGAACATCGATTTTGAGAGAAGTATTGAAGTACTTGAGAAAGCATTCCCTGGACACGGCAGAGAATACGCTACAAAGATCAGAGATTACACAATTGCTCTTTACAAAAAATGTGCTGACTACGCTCTCACTCGCGGCATCATAATTGCCGATACAAAGTTTGAGTTTGGTATCGATGAAAATGGCGAAGTTGTTCTCGCCGATGAAATGCTCACTCCTGACAGCTCAAGATTCTGGCCTGTAGAAGGCTATGAAGAAGGTCATGATCAGCCTTCATTTGATAAGCAGTTCGTTCGTAACTACTTAAAGGCTAATCCTGATTGCGATTACAATCTTCCTTCTGACGTAATCGACAAGACAATTGCAAAGTATCTTGAAGCTTACAAACTCCTTACAGGCAAAGACCTCGAGGCATAAAAATATTTGCAGATAGTAGAAATCCCACAGGTTCTAACGAACCTGTGGGATTTTTTATTGTTAATCTTCAACCATCACAAACTGTCCAAATACCGAAACATAATCTCTGTCTCTGATATCCGTAAATGATATGACACCCGGATAATAATAATGATCCGTTGTAAGTCTTTGACATTGCCTTGAGATTTCTTCCTGCTCTCCTTCTTTTGAAATTGCAATTAGTATGTTTTTATCATGTTGTATATAAACCTTTTGGGTGTCACTATCCCAATACATTTTATTTATATATCTTTCCTCATCCGTGTCTGAGATTATAGCTGTCTCTCCATTCTCATCAATGCTGCAAAGAACGGGCTTTCCTGCCTGAATATAAAAGCACCAGATAATTGATGCATCATCATTTATTTCAACTTTATCTATGTTTACATCACCTAGTATTTTTTTGCTTTCAAGTTTTCCCAAAGCATCACGTTCATATCTTATAAGCTCTTTATCATTTTCAACAATATAGACATCTTTATCTGAATGCCTTGCATGAAATGCGATACTATGATAGTTATTCCCAAGCTTCGTAAGGGTATAGTCAGCATCTATCAGATATACATCATTCTCGCTGTCTTGTATCACACCGCCTTCAAAAGTATCGGTATCATATATAACAACATCATTTTCTCCTGAAGTGCCGCATCCTTTATCAACATCCATAGCAATCTTGTAAAATTCAGCACAGTCCAATGCCTTAGGCTCATCCATTCCCGCCTTATAGTAATAATTTACGTCAGAATCTTTGTATATCGCTTCTGTACAATCTCTGTTAAACAGAAAGTATCCCATATGTTTAGGAGTTAAAAGTGTTTCCTTTCCGTCATGCCAGACATACTCCATAGTATTATATTCTTCATCATAAACCTCATAATAAACAGTAGTACCATCATCAGATATTGCCATTACATCATCCACATCTGAGCAGATAAGTTTAGCCTCCATATCTGTTCCTGCTATATAAAGCTCCTTAGAATAGTCTTCTGTATACTTTAAATAGGCAATCTTAGTTCCATCCGGCGACAAAGCAAGGCTGTAATATACATCATCATCTATTAAATATTCTTTATTAGACTTGATATTTATGAGGCTAAGTCCATAGTTGTAATCAATCCTGAAAACAACAAACATGTACTCTCCATTAAAGGAAATTCCTGTCCAAAGTGCATTCGTTTTCATCGGAATCGTCTGAAGATCTTTATTAACGTATAAGGCATTGCCCCTTCCATCTACAAGTGCGCCAGCCGAGTGATCTTTGTTATATGAAAAGGTACTGTAAATATAATCATCGTCCTCGCCATACAGCCCATCTATACTGCTGCCAGCATCGTTGTATATGACACCCTCAACCTCTAAGATCTTGGTTGGATCAGCTTTATAAACAGCATTACCTGTTGATGCTACAGATGATGGTTCACCTTCTGTATTTTCTGATGTATTTTCGCCTATGATACCTAGTACGACCATGATTGCCGTAAGGATTCCCATTCCCACAAAAAGCGCTTTTCCTGTTAACTGTCCCTGCTTCTTAGTACTATTATTTTTCTTCTTGCCTGATCTTGCATTCTTATCAGTATATGCAGATTTTTTTGGCTCCGATCCATTTTTAGCAGTTTCTTTTACCGGTTCATCTATATGAACATCTACATTTTCATAATCAATCTCTTCTAAAACAGGAGCCCCGCAAACACTGCAGTGCCCATCGATAGGCGTGATCTCGCTCCCACAACAACTACATTTCATAAAAAATGCTCCATCCTCTCGTATAAAAAAATACAACTAATTATACAAGGCTTTGGAGCATTTTTACACCCTT
>JAGAXP010000054.1 GCA_017940955.1 Oribacterium sp. | reverse complement strand
TTTTCATAAACCATCCCTTTCTTTCTCACCTGTAATCTTTCCATAGAACCCATCCATGTACTCCCTGATCCTTTTACCCTCTTCTTCATTTGCAATCCGGTTTGCTTCTTCTGTACCGAGTAGCATGAGCGGTGGTTTAATGCCTATATCGGAGAAAATATCACAGGTATACTTGTATCCATACCCGGCATTTTGGTCAAGCATCTTCTCTCTCATCCGCCTCATTTTTGAAAAAGTGAACTCATAGCCTGCCTGTGCATCATCATCACCTTCATCTAAACATAATGCTTTCGGTAACACATATCGGCTTAAGCTCTCAAAAAAACTGTCCGAAAAAGTATACTGAAAAAACACATCATACTTTTCGGTGTCATCAAGATACTCGTCGAGACAATCTATTATGGTTTTCGATACAGCTACGCTAATGTAGCGATATACGCTGCCTTCTTCAGTGTTTTCTTCGTTAAAGTTTGCTAAACGGAACATTTTGGACTCCTTAGTTTGCTTTACTTTCTAGCTTCAGTTTTCTCAACAGACTCCATCATCATCTTTGTAAGCTGAGCTGACTGGGAAACTCCGGCAGCATCACAGGCTTCACGAAATACATCTACTGTGTCCTTATTGAGGCTATAGGTCTTAGTTATAAGATTGTTCTTTTGGTTCCATCTGTCTTGTGGACATTCTTTCTTCCCTTCTGTCATGATTATGACTCATTATCTCTCAGCAATGCTATGGTTATCTTTGCGATTGCACAAATATTTCTATTTACCTTCTGTTCCTTATCACCCAGGCGAATGCCTTCGCCGTTCTAATAGCTGCGTCTTTGAAATGGTTTCCCTGATTCCATTCTAATATAGTGTTTATTTCTTGTTCTTCCAATATTTCATACGTCTGCTTGATCCTGTCCCCGACGGCTGCTATCACAGGATTCCTGGCTTTCTCTTCCTTGTCGCCAAGACTCAAATAAACAGCATCAGCATAAATCCGATTATCTCTCATATATTCCACAAACCCCGGAAACCAAACAGAAGGTGAGGCGGCTGCTACTGCCCTAAATACATTTACCTGATAAGCTGACCATAATGCGAACAAACCGGCAAGAGAATAACCTCCGATAATATATGTCTTCTCCGGATTCTTACAGTTTTCCATCACCTCTGATAGTGTGACCCCTGCACCGGTTCCAAAATTATCTTTACCAAAAACAGCTGGAGCTCCCCATGGAGATAGGTCATTATTCCAGTTCTTTACCTTCACTGCAATCATATGGAAATCTTCGTTTGTCAGCCTCTGTATTTCAGCCACTTCAGATTCCATGACTTCAAGATCATGCTCATCAACCATCTGGATAAGAACTATTTTTGCATCAGGATTTCCGTATGTTGTAGTTGTCATAATGTTGTCCTCTTAAACTATTATTCACAGCTATTTTCCTTATCCTTAAGTGCGGGAACATATGGTATTAACCCTCGTTCATAACATATTTTTTGATATTCAAGCGGAATAAATCGTGCATCAACCGGAAGACCATTGATGCTTACCATCCATATCATAGGATTGCTGCCCATCTTTGATGCTGCTGTCCATTCACCACTGAAAACGCTGATATTAAACATTTTCTTTATATCTCCCGCCTTTGATGCCGCTGTAGACTTCGATATCCCAAAATAATCAGCCAGTCTCCTGCGGACATATAATACTTATTATCTCTGTCAAATATGAAGTTTGCTGTTCCGACTGTTAATATCTTTTCCGGTGACTTCTTACCTAACGGTTTTCTGACCAATTTTTTATCTGTCTTCATTTTCAATACTTTTACTTACAAAACTCCGCCACGATCATATTGATCATCTTACCATCCGCCTTTCCTTTAAGAGCCGGCATTATTTCTTTCATTATTGCTCCCTTATTCTTTGTCGCAATCACATCAGAGAATTTCTCATTAAGGAATGCTTTGATCTCATCCTCAGACATCATTTTAGGAGCATATTCCGCTATGACATCATATCTGAACATATACTCTGCCTTAAGTTCTTTTCTGTCGTCCGGACATGTATCAATCTGCTCTTTTACTGTCTTAAGAGACTTGATGGTTACCTGATCTACGAGGTCATCACTGATATTGTCTCTTGTTCCGGCGTCTATAGCTACCTTCTTTACATCTGAGATAAGGGAAGAGATTGCATCCTTTCTGGCTTTATCTCTTGCCTTCATAGCAGCTATCATATCTTTCTGAAGTGTTTCGAATTTTGTCATGGTTTTTACCTTCTATTTCTTAAGCAGCTTCTTATGTGCTGCTATTTCTCATCCGATGTAAGTCATTAAAAGAACATCATATTTCATCAATAAATCTTTTCGACCTTCTCTTCAATGCCATATATCCGCATGAAAGCTGCGCATACTTGTCGTTATACCTTGAGGTACTACTCCACAAACCATTGTCCTGATAGTCTTTATTGAACTCATATTCCATATTTTCTTCGTAGTAATGAAATAGGTCCACTAGAAGTTTGGTTCTATCAGTATCGTTTGCCTCATTAAGATATGCTACAAGAGATTTTCCTTTGGATAACTTGTACTTTGTTTGTATTGCAACACCTATACTAGCTGTTGTAAACACATCAAAAGTATTGTTTGAAAAATCCAACACATAGCCATCTCTGTTAAAAAGAAGAAGAAATATTCCTTCTTCTTTTTTTGAAATATTCTTCATTACTCAACCCCTAGCGCCTTAAACACAGCGTCCTCAGCACTCTGATAGAAAATCAAATTAAAACTACTCATAAGCGCCGGTGGTACAGTTCCAAGATCTACTGCAGAAATCTGAGGAAGTAATACTTTCTTTGCACCACTATCAAGGCAAACCTGAAGCGTATCCGCAAGATTATCTACCTTTATCATTGTTCCACTGATGCTTATTTCACCAAGAACAGCAAGGGAACTCTGTACCGGTCTTCCTAAGGCAATGGAACATAATGCTATCAATGTAGGAAGGGCCAGCTTATTGGACATGCCTATTCCCTGCAAATCTTGATAGTTAATAACAAAATCTTTCGTGCCAACACCGATAGACCCACTGATACGACCGGCATTAGCCTTGAGGAAGCTATATGCTGTATTTGTAGCTTCTTTACATTCTCTGTCTGTTCCAAGTCCCGTTCTGTCAAACTTGCCATTACCGGGAAGCATCTGAGATTCAAGCCGGAAAACTCCTATCATGCCGGACTTGCCCTGAGATACTGTATATACTTGGCCCGGATTACACATTCCTTCAGGGATTAGCTTACCGCCGCCCTGCTCAGGAACGGAAACATAATGTTCTTCAAATGTATCGTTATCTATGTAGGAGAAGTTAACATCATAGAACTCCATACCACCGAGTTTCTTGAGCTGTTCCTTAACTCTCCTACGCATCTCAAGAGAAATCTTTAATATCTCTTCGAGCTCATCCTTAGTAAACTCACCATTCGGATAAATGATTTTGATAAGACCATCAACCATTTTTCTCACTGCAATGGTATCGCGCTGATTAAGATTCTTCCCTAGACGAAAATACTTCTCAATGGAATCACCATACTGTTCCTTGCGAAGTTCCCTTATAAACTCCGCTAAATAATCCGTGATGAATCCATAATCATTAGTGAAGTGTTCTGGTCTGAACTTCGGTATTTCCCATCCAGGGATATAGCAGTGCATACGATCAAGGAATGCTGTATCCGTACCCATTTCATCAGGGAACGGAGCGAACAGGCTGGACGTCTTAAGGAGAACATCAACACTTTGGTTAATATTTCCAACGAAGACCATGGATGCGCTGGCTGCTTTTTCTTCCTTACCACGGGCAAAGGATCCTGAAGCCATATAGTCCTTCATGATCTGTACACCATCTTTATCCTTGAACTTAATCCCCGCAACTTCATCAAAGGCCACACAATCCCACATACCAACAAGTCCCATAGCATGGCTTCCCATGTTATAGAAAAGGTTGGCAACAGTAGTCTGTCCTCCGGAAACAAGAATACTATTTGGCGATACTTCTTTATATATGTGTGACTTACCTGTACTTCTAGGTCCAAGTTCACAGAGATTAAAGTTATTCTCTACAAGCGGAACCATACGAAGCAGCAAGAGCCATTTTTCTCGCTCAGTAAGTCTATCAGGCTCCATACCTATGGAACGGAGCATGATATCAATCCATTCTTCTTTTGAGAATGCTTTTCTGCCCGCTTTAAGCTCACCGATATTTACAGACGGCATCTGTATAGGCTTTAGATTCTTGATTGAAATGATGGTGGAAGGAGTTTTCTTTTTCTTCCTAGAATCATCTCTTACAAGTACGATAGTGCTCTCTTCATCATCTGAATCATACTCAAGATTTATAATGCACCAGATTCCACCACAGAGAAGACGATCATACTTCTCTGGATACTCCTCGCTGATAGGAACACCGGACAGACCTAGATTTGAGAACTCAGCTTCATACTCGTCATATTTCAGATTCAGGTTTACAGTCACCTTATCTATGATACTCATAGATCCGCGCTGACGAAGTCTTGACAGTACCTTTTCTGATTCATCCGGACGAACATAATTCTCTGCCAGAATATGCTTAACACTTGCTACACCTGACTCAATAATCTCTTCATCCTCTGAATTACAGTACTGTCCCAAAAGATATTCCAAAACATAAACAGGAACATTTGCACCTTCCTTTATATGCTTTGTGAGATCTTTCCTGACGATTTTTCCGTCAAACTGTTCTCGAAGTTTCTGATTTATGGGAACATTCTTATCATTCATATCGCCATCGTTTACACCTGTAAACTCAAAATCCATACCCATTACCTCTCGGTTCCAGGGACATTAGCCTTATTTTTTAAAATCTAATGCCCCAACTTTAACAGCCACAACTACAAACACTCCTGTAAAGCTGACTGTTTTGCCTACATTTCCGCTGTCAAATTTACCAGTTAAAATCATCCGCAAACGTAAGATCCATAATCACCGGATGTCTGAACAGTTCAAGTCCGGTACTGTCATCAGTTACCACAAGATAATACTGCTTATTCTTGTCATATTTCTGATTCTTGAAGTTAAACTTCATCCTGAAGATACGCTTTGCTGAATCAGGTTCTCTGCTGTCTGCAACGTAAATGTTTTCGTTTGAAATCCTCTCATCATCCTCTGACATAAATACCATGCGATAGGTCGTTTCTTTCACCGTATCACTTACAGGCTCCGATTGGATGAAATCCATTCCGGTGATGAGATTAGTTATCTTCTGTACAATGCTTACAAGACTGATAGAAACAGTCTTTGTTTCCATATGTCCTCTTTCCATCTTGATATCGAGAACCGGAATCATCATCTCCTGTGGCGATGAACCTCCATGGACGAAATTCTGTCCCCCACCGGAAACCTTGAAAACATTACTGCTACATGGGAATGAAACAACCTTATCATCGTCATTTCCCATGACATAACCTAATCCAAGATTACAAACACCGTCTTCATTTATAGGGCTCTTTGAAACGATATATCTGCGATTGATCCAGGCATCCTTACCACTAACTCCACCGATCTTATCGCTCTCATTAAGCTTTTCCCTCTTATAGATAAAGCCGTGATCAGATGTTACGATAAATCTGTACGTATTGGCATTGGTTGATATCTTACGGATGATGTCAATGATTTCCTGTACCGCTTCCTCACATGCTACAAAAACTTCATCCTCTGTGTTAGCCTTATCTCCTCTTGCATCTATCTGATTATGATAAATATAGACAACCTCCTTGCCCGTAAAGATACTTCTGAGTTCCGTTTTCTTCATGTTCTTAATGTCATCGAACTGAACACAGGCACTGTCCTTTACATGATTCTGAAGTACGCTCTGTCTTCCTGCCAGATCATTGCAGAGTACTTCATCCGCATAAACCTCATAATCATCCTTCATCTCAAGGGTCTTATGCGGTAGTAATGCAGCCATTCCTAGTCTTGTGTATGAAGGGAATGAGCTCATCATAGATGAAAGCTTCGCCGTACACTTAGGGTCATCCTTCATCTTCTCAAACAGCTCTCTTCCAACCTCATATCTCATAGCGTCTGAAATGATGACAGCAGTTCGCTCCTTTGACTGATTCACAAAACTGTTAAAGAAGTTTCTCTGCTGTGAAAGTACGGTAAAGCCACCCTCTCCGCAAAGTGCTGTGTTCCATCTTGGAATAAGGTCACTCAGGTATTCATTGGTATAGATGTTTTCAATGAGCGCCTGTAGCTTCTCGTAGGCTGAAGTATCTTCAAGTCTGTCATAGCATAAATAAAACTTTCTATACGCGGAATCTATCTTAAAATCCTCAGTCTCATACATGGAAACAATGCTCTTCATGTCATCACTGCCACTGTAATTTGCAGCACTGACTATGGTGAAAGCACTCTCAAGCATGGAATATGCATCTTGATAAACTTCTCCGAAATGCATTTTTGAACGCATATCACAAACCTGGAGAAGATCCATATCTTCAAGTTTCGCTCCTATGTCCTCTGACATGAGTCGTTCTGTCAGCCATTTGAGTAATAGTTCATCTACATATGTAAACACATCAAGGTGAACCACATCCTCTGCGGCATACTTTGATAGGTTCTCCTTAACCTTAAGTCCCTTGGCAACATGCTTAGACAACTTATCAAAGTCTTCCCTGTAAAGCACACTATTCATGAGGCTGTCGAGGAATGCTATGACATTACCCTGTTTCATAGAAACAAAACTTCTCCAGGATGCCGGGACTTCTCCCTGAAGATACCGGTCTGTATAGGTCACAAATAGTGTTACTATAAGCTTTTCCAATGTTGGTTCCGGATCTACGTATCCAAATTGCTGTTCGCAGAGCTTCCAGAAGGCATCCAGAAGATCGTACTTATACATCTCTTCAAGATACTTGTTCTCTTCAATATCTCCCTCAGTGATGACGATCCTAACCACCTCTTCAAAAGAGCAGGTCTTTGTCTTGCAGACCGCACTGAGAAGACCAACAAGAATATTCTCCTCGTTGAAGTTCTCGATTTCGAGGTCATAGAAACGCTGGGTTCTGTCCTTGTTACCAAAAAACTTTATATGTTTTTCGATAACATGCTTATATTTCTCTTCAATACCGAGATCTACTGAAAGAAGGGATGCTCTGTCAGCAAAGAATCTCTTTGAATACAGCATTGTATCCTCAAGATGATTATCCTTTACTTCAGGTTTTGGAAACGGTGCATATATCAGATAATTGGTTGTAGTATCTTCCCGCTCCAGAAAATACTTCGTATAAAACTGATTGTCCTTCTCCAGCTTATAAACCTTGGCATTTTCAAGCTCCACGGAATCTATATCTTCCTCAAATTCAGCTTTATCGTCATACCAAAATACAAGCTTACGGGTTTCACCTGTAAACTCTGTATTCAGTCTGTCTATTATTTGCTTAAGATTTAATTCTGCCATTATATATTCCTTTTATGCTTCTCTTACTAAAAACAGATTCTAAATCCTCGCATTTCGGGGGCGAATCCTCGCGTTTTTTGCATCAATCCACGAGTATTTATCTCAATCCTCGCGTTTTTTATTCAAACGACGCGTCAATTGGCTGAAACGACGCGTCGTTTGGATAATTATACTCAGTTTATCTAATTATCCATTCCTTTTATTCGCATAATTCCGAGGTTTATACCAGATTATTGGATAATTTGATTGGATATTATTGGATTAATTATTTATTTAAAATCCAATTAGCTAATCTTTTATTTTCAAGGTAATCTATAGGAGTTAATGATTCATATATATCATCAAATTCATTTTTAGTTTTGGATGTGTACTTGATTTTTAGTTTTAATATTGATAACAATTTTTTGAGTTTAATCATGATCATTAAGTATATACTTACCTTTACCCTTTCCCTTAATCGGAGAAATAATATTGTTCGTTTCCATTATTTTTAAAACATACCTGGCTTTTGTGGTTTTACAAGAAAGGATTTGCATTATTTCCTTAGAAGTAATAACCTGCATTATTTCTATGTTATTAATTATTGTTTCAATCTCTCCTATATCCTTTGAGGATAGTTCTTTAGCCAGTTCTTTTTTGTGAAGTTTTTCTAACAATAAATCTTTGCACTGAATCGACGTGAAATTTTCTCCAATCGACGCGTCGTTTGGTTGAATCGACGCAGAATTTTCTCCAATCGACGCGTCGTTTGGTTGAATCGACGCAGAATCTGCCGATTGAGTCTTGTATGACGCACTATTAACCGTTGTTTTAAGAATAAACGTCTTGTTATCGTATACCGGATCAGGCAAGCCTACAGACTCAAGCTCTTTACACATTCGGTCTACACCCTCTCCGTACTCCTTGACATATCCATAATCCTTCAGAAAAGCAGCAATCTTTGGGTTACGGGAAAAATGTGTATGTCTGATATTGTCCTTTGTAACCATACCGGCAAAAGTTCCGGGACTGTCTACTTCAAGGCGGTCATCAAACATCTTGATCTGAATATCTGTACCCTTGATTCCATAATCTCTGTGGGTTACGGCATTTACGATAATCTCCGTACGCACGAACTCACTATATTCTTCCTCGGTGACAAATATTCCGTCATGTCCAAGATATGTTTTTTCTTTCATCTGAATCTTGATGTATTCAACAGCCTTTTCAACCTGTTCCAGGATCCGACCTTCAAATATCACATCTTTGATGACATTCATATCTTTGCCAACCTTAGCCTCTGTACCATCGTATCTTATGAATCGTATAAAGGCCCTCGGGAAATACAGCTGAGGATTCTTTCCAAATAGCAAAATAGCAGCTATGGAAATCTGTTCTTTACCATCTTTAACTTGAACGAATTTCTTATTCTCTCTGACGTATTCTAAAGGTGATTTGCCATAACCTATATGTCTGCAGTACTCGCCTATAAACTCCAAATCAAGGTCATCTATGGTTGCATCTGCCACAGGTTCATCTTCATAATAGCGAACTCCTTTGGCATACATCAGCGTCATCCGGTCATTAAAGTCAAGCTTCTTGCTTTTATCTCCAACACGTATAAATGCCTCATCTGACTGATTGGCATGGAGCATTGGACTTGCCTCAATATGCATCAGTAAAACATGATCCGGCTTTCCTTCATGATTGATACATTCGACCATTTCAGTTGTAATCGGAACCGTAGGATTACAAAAATCTATAGGTGTCCTGAGAATCTCATTTAACTGTTCCGTATGATAATCAACACCTTCAATCCTGCGGGTTTTATCCGATATACCTATAGCCACAGTGCCACCATCAGCATTAGCAAAAGCACATATGGTATCAGACAGATCAGCCGGCTTGATATTTATACTCTTTCGGTCAAAGACCTGTTTTTCATCTTTTTCTAAGACCTCTTTTATCGTCATATCAGATACCTTCCTACTTCTTAAAAACCTTAAACTTATCTTCTGCCATCATGATTGCCTTACTTTCAGCCAGAACCTCATAGAACTTTCCGTCACTGCCAAGCTGAACCTTTCTGTAGTTGTACTTCACACCATCATAAAGGTCCAGTTCTGTTCCTGTAAGTAATCATCTATCATATGGTCCGCAACATTTCTTATATTTCAGTCCAGATCCACATGGACACAAGTCATTTCGCGATGCTTTCTTTTTTATATCTGCGATTATACTCTGAATCTCCTCAATGAAGGAAACTGGGAACTCACAAGTTTTGCTAGTACCAGACTGTTCAAGCATATAATCCTTCGTGTTCAGAAGTCCTATTAATCGACCAATCTTCGGTGAATTCGTCATAGGCGCTCGTTTACTAGGGATTATCTTGCCTTCAAACTTAACATTATCATCTGGAACAAACAGTATCGTTTGCTCATTGTGATAATGTGGCGTGATATCTACCAACGTGCCATCTTCTCTTTTCCATACACTATGAGCTTCTGCTGTTATCAACATATTTGCCCATTGCCATATAGTCCATCCGTTTACATATGAGCCACCATCTAAATCAATTTTATGTTTAACATTCGGAAAACACTCATTCTGCAATGCCCAGCTTTCCGGAACAACTGACACCCACAAAGGTGAAACATTGGGATTAAGATCACGGCATAAATTGCTAAGCATTTCAGTCATTATATTTGGAGTCGTTTCTATTCTCATAATCATGTTTCCTATTCATTTCTTCGCCATAATGTTCTTTGAATCCGCCAGAACTTCATAAAACTTTCCATTATTAGCAGTCTGAAGCTTGCGATAATTCACCTTAACACCATCATCCAGATCTAGCTCAGTTCGTGCCAATGCAAGGTGTCCTATCTTCTCATCATATTCACGGCATTCCTTAAGCTGTTTCTGAAGCTTTTCTTTTCGCCTGCTGGCAGCACCTACTTCACGGCTATTGGTACTGTGATCGATCATATCCTGCATACGTCCAATTTCAGATTCATACACACGCTGCATTCTGTGAAGGTAGTCAACTCTCAGGTTTCCAATGGTATCAGCATTGTATCTATGGAGATAGATCAATGCCTTAAATCCGTTCTGCTTACCGCTATCGAAGAGCCAGTAAATAGGTCTCTTTCCAGAACCGGTCACAGAATATGTCTGACAATGATCCTTGAAGAAATCCGTCAGGAAGTAATTTCTGATAACCTCTCTAGCGGTATTTCCCTTGTTTCCAAGAGCCTTTGCGATAAAATCAAGGTTTTGCTCAAGTGTCTCACTTCCGTAAGCCTTCTTTAACCATGCAATAAAAAGACCTAAGATATCATCCTCAAAATATTCTTCATCTGTGATTGGAATAATGTTATCTGCATCAGGAATAAAAGTGGTGTACTTACTGCCGTCCCACTCTCCACCAGCATAGGCAAGTCCTTCTACATCTAATGAATAGCGGCCGAACATACATCCTACTGCATAAGAAATGAGACTCTTAATGTCTCGCTGTAATTCAGCTTTACGAATGGTTACATCCCTATCTTCAACCTTAGGGCTAAGCTCGTTTTGTAAGCCGTAAATATTTATAAAGATTTGATTGAGCTCTTCTTCATTGGATTTCACCTTATTAAATCTTTTAATACACTTAGTTTCCCATTCCGTATATTTTTCTGATACTAATCTATTGTTTTTTTCATTATTGATTAAAGGATTACTCTTAAAGTCCCATGATACTTCAAAAGAATCCCAATCGGACTTGCTCTCTTTTATGCAGCTAATTACCTTTTCTTTTATATTGTTTATTCTATTTACGTCCATTATATAAGGTATATTACTTACATACCCAGACTCAAATCCTAGAGTAGGAGATAACATTTGTAAAAAATATTCAGATACAACAGAATTTAGTAAACCTAAATATAAATAATTTTCAGGATCCTGCTTATGTCCCAATATAGGTCCTTTATTATTATAAAGCATACCTAAAGGTGAATATCTGAATGAACTATGATTACATATCACTGTCCATGTAATTCCATCACTGAAACATTCTCGTAGATTCTGTGGTCTTGATCTTAATTTGCCATTTTCATCCCTAAAGTTTCTGATTTTTTCCCCATCATTTTCCCAATCAACTATCAAATCTAAGTTGCCATACCATCTTCTATATGAGCCTCCTTTATTTGTAGGGAACCACTTCATCCCACTATTTTTTGCTGAGTCTCTGTCACTAAAACCAAATCCAATTTTATTTAAATCTACTTCATTCCAAACTCTCATGAAAGTATCATTGTCACCTGTGGCAAATCCTAATCTTGGGCTTGCTTTTGTTCCTATTGTATTTGCAGATTCAAATGCACATATAACATTTTTACTAATCCAATATACGTATGGAATTCCGGGAATATATTTAAAATCATCTTGATTTGCTTTAAATACATTTTTTTTGGAAAGAAACATATGCTCTTTTTCTTCTTCATTTTTTCCATCAAACAGTCGACAGTAATTTCCGATATAATTAGTAACAGAAGTATTTCTTGTTAAAAAACTAGTTGTCTGTACAACTTCTCCGCTTATTTCATCAAATGCTCTAGGACCGAGATGTAACATATTTATAGTGTTCTTTGTAATTAAACAATTTCTCAGTTGTTCAAAACTCGAAAGAAACATCCATGTATGTTGAGTAATCATGGCTATTAAACCGTTATCTTTACATAAATTAAAACATTTTTCTATGAATATTGCGTATAAATCTGTTTTACTGTTTGGATAATTTTGTTTTACATAATCAGATAACTTGGTATTCATTCCACCTGACCCCATATATGGTGGGTTAGTTGAAGATACTTCATATTTCCTAGCCATAGTCTCACCGATATTGATAAGCTCCTTCAACTTTTCTTTTGTTTCATCAATACCCATGCTGACAAATGACATCTGCCCATCCAAATCGATGTTTCCTGCAAATCTCCTGAGTAGCTCCCAATCATAATTTTCTACATCAAGAATAGAACCGTATTCCTTGGCATCATTAAAAGTATCAAGCAGTCCAGTGATCTGGTTCATCGCTTCTTTTTTCTCTACATCACTAAGACCTGCTCCGAAGTACTGAAGCTGATCTCTGTTAATGGTATTGCTCTCCTGAATTGAATAAACATTGCATGACGTTTCAGCAGAAAGAATCCTTCTGTTGTACTGTCTTGCCTTCATCATGACAGCAAAATAAGCCATCTGGTATGCTCTGTCATCGATATCGAGACCATACAGATTGTTCTCAAGGATGCTTCTTGCAGCATCCCTCTGCGAGTAACCCTGAGACTCATAAATCTGCATCAAAACTTCAAAAGCATAAACAAGTATATGTCCGCTTCCCATACAAGGATCTATGAAATGAATATCCTCCGGATTCAGCTTTGCATATTCGTCATGAATCTCATCCAGTTTCTTCTGAACATCCGGTTCCTGTTCTGCCTCTTCAAGATAGTATTTCCAGTTTAACTTAAGGCTATCATTTGGATGTCCTTCAACCCAAATACGTCCAAGGCTGTTTTCTACCATATAACGAACTATCCAGTCGGGAGTGAAAAGCTGTGTTACAGCAGGAATCTCTTCCTTTGTAATCTTCTCTTTTTTGGCAAATGCTTCATTCTTAGGCTCGGTGTTGTAATACTGGTACATCCATCCAATGATTTCTACCTGTCCGCCTTTTTCGATATTGAAGTCATCCTCAGGAATATCGTTAATGAGATGGTAAACCACTCCATCCTTATCTATGGCAGAGACATTAAGCAGAAGTTCTGTATAGTCCTTGGTCTTCTCAAAGAGAGCCGGAAGAATTTCGTTTAAAGCATTACACTGCTTGATAAATAGAATCCTGAAGCAGGCATCAAGGTCGTTATCATTCTTCAAACGGATGATCTCCTGCTGTTCAGCTTCTGTAAAAGTAAGGTCGGCATCAAAAGGAGTAGTTACGAGATCCGGCTCCATCTTTCCGCTTTCGGATGAAAGAATACGGATATGTGAAGGCAGGTAGTCATTTACCTCCATGAATCGTATAGCGATAAGTCTGTTAAACCAGGTATATGCAACACTCTCTATCACATACTTGTATGCTGTAGCATAATCAGTTTCTTCGGATTTCTGCTCCATCAAGGAAACAAGACTCTTCCTCTGCCTGATTTCTTCGCCCTTAATAGCATAGGGTTCTGCTGTTCCTATATCATAAAATTCTGTTTCCATGGTTGACTGGGGCAAAGGTTTATTTATACCCTCTGCTGTTATTCCCATAAGTCCTGCCTTATATCTGATATCCGCTATCAACTTATTTCTTGCCCAAATAGCAAAATTCTTAATTGCTGTTTTGTTCATTTAACTGACCTTCACTTTCTATATCCGTGAGTATTATTTAAAATTCAACATTGATGATGTCGTTGTTATCAAGCTCTGAAAGGAGTGTTTTCTTAAGCTGCTCTATATATTTGTCTATGTCCTCTGCTTTTTCGATTCTCCATGATGAGGTATGAGCTACATTCTTTATGGTCACATTCTTAGTCTTCTTTACCGGTACATTGATAACAACATCCACAACAGGAGCGCCCTTAGATTCAGCTGCAGCCTTTGCCTCTTCAGCTTTCTTAGCCAAAAGCTCCGCATCAAGATCATTCATCTCATTAAGGAGTCTTATCTTAAGAGTGCTTGATCTGTCTGTATATGATCTGAGCCTTGAGACATTATTACATGTGTCCGCAGCGTCCCATATCTCAGCAAAAAGCTTAATGTATGAATCTTTTTTCTCATCCTTATATTCCTTTGTATCTATAACTTCCAGAACTCTGTCTCTGTCATCTTCGATGGACTGCTTTACAGGAACTGCCGCATCTTCAAGCACCTTGGTGTATGCATTCATAAACTTGTTTCTAAGATCAGGAAGCTTAGGAATATCCTTATACGGAGACTCCTTTTTAACGATACTTCTGATCTGTGAAACGATATCTTCCAGATCCTTATCTACTATATAGGTCTTACTATCATCATATATTTCGAGCATATCGAGGGCTCTTGTGAATATCTGTTGCTGTTCTCCGCTGAAGAAAGTCTTAACCGGTTCAAAATCTTCGGCATAGTCCAATAGGTCATCCTGATGCTTTGATACATAAGCATAGAACTCTCTTGGATCTGAGATCTCTGTCACTTCCTGGAGAAGTTTCTTTCCATCATCGATAATCTTCTTTCCGGGATATGGATGGTGCTGGTAATTTACAGCAAGGGTATTCATTTCTCCGATCCTGTTCTGGACATACTTCTGGAAAGTTCTCATTCCACTGTCTTCATCATCTGTCATGAGTGATGAGCCAAACATCTCCTTTATAACAGTCTGAACAGCCTTCTTGTCCTTTTCAGGCACACGTACTCTGACTTCTGTGAGAAGCTTATCTACGTACTGTTTCTTTATTATGTATTCAACTATCTCATCTGCTGACTTGTTCATCAATGTCACGATAGAACCGTTTACAGTGAAGGTGAGATCACCTCTCTTAAAGAGTCTTGCCACAAGCCAGTGAACATCATCCTCCACAAATCCATACGGTGCACTCATAAATCTGTCCTTGATGGTCTTCATGGATGTCTTTATATGAATCTGAGTGTTTCCGGAAATAAAGCTAAGAACATCATCAAGGGCATGCTGGTTTGCCTCGCCTTCCTTTCCAAGATTAAGCTTCACCTGATTTGTAGAAGCAAACATCTTTCTTATATCCTGCTCTGAAAAGGCCGCGTCAATGTATGAAAGCTTGTGATAAACAGTCTGCACAAGTCTGCCTATGGCTTCATTAAGTTTTGTTGTCACTTCCTTTGATGAAAGATTTGCTATATCTCCGTTAACATATATGGTTGCATCCTTAAGCGCTTCCATCAGGTAGAGCTTGGCATTTGAATTACGCTCTCTCATCTCCACACGCTTTGCTTCCTTAATTGTTTCGTACTTTGTAAGCTGTGAAGAAGTATTTAGGCGAAGGAACTTCTCTATCTTAAGATAGGTCATAATCTCCTCAAGGAAAGCAGCATCATTCGGAAGAAGTACAACAACTTCTCTGCTGGTTCCGGACATCATACGCAAAGTGGCATCATCATTGCCACCGTCATACCATGGTGTGAGTATACGAAGACCAACACCATAGTTCTGATTTGACTTATATGGTCTGTCATCTACTGTCTGATTGAAGGAAAATGCATATCTTCCGTTGAATGCCGGATAACGATATCTCTTATCAGAGAAGATATCTTCAAAGATCATCTCTGAAACCTTGTTGATGACCTCAGCAAGCTCCACATTCTGGCTTTCAATCTCTCTGTTGATCTCCTGCTCTTCGTCTGTAAGGAATACATAGAGACTTCCGTTCTTCTGAACAAGCATCTGCTGTTGAAGAACTTTTAAGGCCTTTTCAACTCTTTCCTTAAGTTCGATACGGTCATTATCAATGTTATCGATCATGAGGCTTGTGATGTTCTCAACATTAGATTCAATCTCAAGTATGTACTTAACCATGAAGAGAGTTTTAAGTACATTAATTGCAAAGACATCTTCTGTCTTCTTTTCCGGATTTATCTTTGAGTTGTCAAAAGCCCTTATGATAACGCTTCTGTGGCTGTGATCAAGGAAGTTCTCAAGAGCATCATAAAATCTATGGAACGGTACAATGGCTCCCTCAGATTCACCCATGATCTTTACCGCAGACTCTTTGAAAAGAGCAAGCATGGAACGCTCACCTTCTGAAAGATGCTTTCCGGATGCTCCATGTGTTCTTATGGATGTAAGGACACTAGCAAGGAGATTGAACTGGTATGGCACAAAAGGATATACTCCGGCAAAATCATTCTCATCAGCATAAAGCTTCTTCTCTACACCATCATTGAATACGATGAGGTTCTTAATGATAGTTGCCTTCTGCTCGTAAAGAAGTCTCAGTGTCTGAGCACCTGTCTCGTTCTTTGAAAGGATTCTCTTTTTGATAACTTCATCTACGTTAGCTGATGAAAGAGCTAGTCTTGTGGCAAAACGGCCCTGAATCTTTGAGAAGTCATTGCCCTTTACTTTCATGATGGAATCAACATCTTGCTGGCTGGTAACTACAACCCAGGCTTTGCCTTTACACTCCTTACTGAGCTCTTCTCTAACAGTCTGTAGATTAAGCATAAGGTTAGAATCATCACCGATGTACTGACCGACTTCGTCTACCATAAATACAACGTGACGGTTTGAACCCTTCTTATCGATATACTCTTTAACGCGTTTTGCAAAATCTTCGATACTGATTCTATATGGCTCTGATGCTTTCTCGCACCAGTTACGTGCAGCGGGTTCACTCATGAATCCGATTTTCACAAGTGCTTCAACTACATCGTCCTGAATAAAATCAAACTTATGACGTGACTTCTCCCATTCTGAACCATACTCATCCTCAAAGGCATCCTTAAAGGCATCGTACTTTCCTTCATCAGTAAGCTGGCTTTCAAGATCGGCAAGATGTGGAAGGCTTCCGCAGAATCCCTGCATCTCGTTAAATACTTTGAGGAAAACATTAACGATGGCATCCTTATTCTGCTTGCTGTTACTGTCACTCTTTGAGTCGATATTGAAGAGAACAACATCATTCGGAGTCTGAGCTGCAAGCTTCATGTCTGACAGAACCATTGCATCAGCAATCTTGTTATCATCAATAAAGTAATCTATGGCTCTCTTACCGTCTATTTCCTTGTTGGCAAGGATATAAGAAAGAATCTTCAGGAAGTGAGATTTACCACTTCCAAAGAAACCGGATATCCATACACCGATCTCGGCTGTATTTCCAACTATTCCCTTTTTATATGCTTCGAAGAAATCTGCAAAGTGCTTCTGAAGTTCTCTGGTAACTACGTACTCCTCAAGCTCCTGAGCCACATTTGTTTCTTCGCCTTGTCCAACGATAATAACGCCCTGGATTTCACGATCTATAGGCTTTAAAAACATATCTTTAATTTGCATGATGATCTCCAATCTATTCTGCAATAAAAAATTACATGTTACTTCACAAGTTTGAATGCCCTGTAATAATTGTCATCCTTAATCTCTCCGAAGAGTATCAGTTCCTGTTCGTTGTATATACCCGGGAAGAACATAACTACCGGTGCTTTTACAAAAGCCTGATGCAGGTTGTTAAGTACTTTGTGTGATCTTAAAATAGGAAAGCATTTGCCTACTCCGGTCAGAAAAACAACCGCATTGTCCGGTGTATGCTCCTTTATGTATCCTACAATCAGACTGTCATCGTCATTTATCTTCATTGAGTTGCTTACAGCCTTGGTTATTCGGTCAAGACCCTTTTTCTTCTCAAATCTGAAACAGTCCTCAAGAAAATCATTTTCTTTCAGGAAATCAATGATGATGTCATAAAGGTCAAAGACAACGAGTTCAAAGTCTTCTCCTCCCTTTTTGTTACGGTTCTGCATGTATTTGATACGTTCACGAACTTCAAGCTCTCTCTCAGGAGGATAGTCAAAAACCCAATAGTTAACCTCATTAGCTCTTCCAAGGCTCTGTCTGAATGTCGGTTTCTTTATTGCCTCCTCCATCTGATCGAGACGTTCTGTTAAATCTGCCATTATCTGATACCCTCCAATGCCTTAGCTATCTGACCATATCCATAATCTTCCAGCCAGTGCTTTAATACAGGATCTAAAATCGGTCTTTGGATTTCACGATCTTTACCTTTTGTTTTATCATTAAGTAGGCCTGCTTCAAAAAGCATAGTCTTATAGCTTTTACTGAGTCGTTTAATCGTTCCCTCAGTCAGCCTTGCTACTTCTTCGTGTTGTTCCTGCTTGTTTTTAAAGAAAATGCTAAAGTCAGCATCGGTTAAGGTAGTGTTTCCGATGATAAGCTTTTCTCTTATGACTTCATATACAAAGTCAAAGAACAAAGTATCATGAGCAAGTGTTCCGGCAAGAGCAAACAGCTTTTGTGTAGATACGTCACTTTCCATGAACAACTGATAGAAACTCTTGTCTAAAGCCTTAATCCTTGCTGTCACCGTTGAGTAAATCATCTTAGCTCGCGCAGGTGTGCTTGCACCAAAGACGTTCTCGTCCTCACTTTGGCTCTTAATATCATCGAAAGTCTTTCCTGATGAAAGTAACTGAACTTCTTTTCTGAACTCCATAAACCAGAATGATAACTTAACAGCCCCGGCGCTATACTTATTTCTTTTCACGTGTGTCTCCTTCATCATCCGGGATCATTTCCATAATGTCACCAACATCACAACTAAGGCAGTCGCATATCCGCATAATGACATCCATAGAGATATTTTCATTCTTTCCCATCTTGGCAATGGTATTTGGACTGGTCCTTACGGCTTCCATAAGTTCAGTCTTATTCATGCCCTTATCTATTAGTAATTTCCATAATTTGTTGTAGCTAACTTTCATTTCTGTTATCCTCTTTAGGCCAGTTTAGGGTCACACCAACATATAAATTCTACCATATATGATAGGATACAGAAACAAAGAATCTATAAATACCTATATATTTTCTATTTTCGAAAGAAAGTTTAATGAAGATGATGAGAAAACGTACATGGACTTCCATGTAATTTTTTAAATAATAACTTTGTCAATAATTCATCTATTAAACTGTTCTCAATCTGCCGATAAGCCCAATAGGAAGTATTTAATGTATTTGAACATGATCTCAGGAGGTTTGCCATGTCAAAACTCACAATCAATGATGCCCTCACTACTTATGGGAAACAGATCAGAAAATATACGATGAGAATGAGCGAAGTTCGTCAAGAAAAAGAATCATTGGCAAAAATAATAGAAGAAGAGCCGGATAAAGCCGATGTCCTAAAGGAAGATTATGATCGGCTGGAACTCAGCTACCAGGCGCTCTCTAAGAAACAGAAGGAATACCGTGATTATACGGCTATGGTCATGGAATTTAAGACATCCCTTCAGAATATACAGGCCGCAAAAAATGAGGCTGATGCTTATGCAAAAGAAAGCGAAGAAATGAGCAAATGTATGCAGGTAGCCATTCGTTACGGAAAAGGTGATCGCGTACCTGCAAAGGATCTGAAGAAACTGATGGAAAAGTATCCGGAACTATACACAATGGCAGAACAAATGCGTATGATGTCTAAGAAAACCAATAAGAAGCATAAATCTCTTTGGGAAGACGAAGATGAAGAACCGGAAGATCAGCCGGATATCGACGAAACCAAAGCTCCGGAAAGTGCCCCGGAAATAGTAGAAGCAGATGCGATAACTTCGGATGGCGGTGGAACGGGCGCGGAATAAATAAAAAAATGGCTTGTAAAGTATTAATACTTTACAGGTCATTTTTCTAGTCTCTACATATTGCAATTCCTGTTCCCGAATATAGCTGTTCCGACTCGTACCATAGTGGCACCTTCCTCAACGGCCACCTCATAGTCTCCGGTCATTCCCATGGAAAGAACAGGAAGCGTAAATAGTACTAGGTTCAGTAACCTTTCACTCCATCTGCATTAGAACAAGCTGCGCTGCCTGATCCCTTGCCACATAAATCACTGATGTCACCTGAACTTTACTGTTTTCCTCATCGATCCAAAAGTAAACATAATAGTTCTTGACACGCATTTGATAAATGCCTTCACACTTTAACCCTCCAGTTCAGCAAAAACCTCATCAACATCAAAGGAATCGTCTTCTTTTGCTTGTTTCAGACCGGTCGCCATCATCTGATCAAACTTGGCAGTAGTCATTTCATCCCTTGCATGCACGGAACTTGGAAGCGTAACTGAAAACGGAATTCCATTATGCGCTATAATCTGCCTATAGTACATGTCCATTGCTACAGACCTAGGAATTCCAAGTCTTTCAAGAATACCTTCTGCCTGTTGTTTGATATTTATTCTCATCCTGGAATTAACACTTGCAGTTTTCGTTGCCATAAGCCAAACACCACCTTCCTTGATGAAATTTTCCATCTTTCCTCGTCCGCAGTAGAACTTGACCACCTGATAAGGTTCGGATTCCATGTTTGTGACGATGAATGTATACATAAAGATAAATTGGTTAGCAGGCTTTTCAATCTTGAAAATGCTTAAGCGTCGTCTCATCCATCCGGTTATAAAATCTTGAGAACGTAGGCTGTGAGGCAAGGGCGTCTTTGCCAAGTATCGCCGTAAAGACAGGATCTACAGTTAGCTCATCAGCACAGTCGTCCTCGAAGTATGCCGCCATAGTCTGATAAATCACTTGTAGCAGGTTTTCAGGATCAATATGAATCCTGAATAGTGCATCATCATTAGTTTTAAACAGGCGATGTACAAGTTTTACAAGACCTATCTTCTCAGAAAACTCCTTTATCAAAAGAAGTCCAGCATCAGAAGAAAGGTCTCCTCCGTCAAAGTTTATTTTGAGATAGGGGTTGCTTTCGAGTGCGGTGTCTTTTAAACTATTCATAGGGCTTCTCCTTATGGTATTTGTTTTGATTTGACACCTACATTATACCAAATCAGAAGCTCTTTTTTTATCATCTAACAGATGAAAACAACAGTATTAAAATACCAAGGAACTATGCGGCTTTATACCACTATCGATTCATTCGGTGAATAATACAGGATATATAATTGGCTTATAATTTGTGCTAAAATAAAAAAATATAAAGAATGGTCGGGAAAATGTGATATGCAGCATAAGCTGGCATGGAAAGAATTCTGTGGTATGGCGGTTTTCGTTATACCATGGTTTTTTGTTCCATTTTTTAAAAATTATTTCCCGGCAATTGCAGTATGTTGCAGGAGGTGGTACTTGATGGTGACAGTATGGTATGAGGAATTGGGGATAGACCCGGTCGCAGTTGTTATCATAGCCCTTGCGCTTATGCTCACTGCCGGATTTCTCATGACACGTATAACAAAAAGACTTCGTCTTCCAAATGTTACGGCATATATAGTGGGAGGCATAATTATAGGTCCCTATGTACTTAATCTGGTTCCGGAGCGGATATTGAAAGGCACTGCATTTCTGCCGGATATAGCATTGGCATTTATAGCCTTCAGCACCGGAGAATTCTTTCAGGTGGAAAAGCTAAGGAAAAATGGCAGCAAGGTGGTGATCATCACCGTAATGGAGTCGGTACTTGCGGCAGTGTTTGTATTCTTCCTCACCTATTTCGTCTTGAAACTAAATCTGGCGTTTTCAGTGGTTCTTTCGGCTCTTGCTACAGCTACGGCGCCTGCTTCTACGATCATGACCATAAGGCAGACAGGGGCAAAGGGAGATTTTGTAGAAACTCTGCTTCAGGTGGTGGCACTTGATGATGTTGTGGGACTCGTGCTCTACAGTGTAGCCATATCGGTTGCGCTGGCCTCTCTTTCAGGAGGAAGCCTTCATCTGAAAAGTGTGATGGTTCCTATTCTTCAGAACCTGGTGATGCTGGTTCTGGGCGCCGTATTTGGTCTCATGATGAAACTTAGTATAGCTAATCGTCAGAAGTCAGATAACCGTCTCATCATATCAATAGCATTTCTATTTGGATTTTGCGGTATCTGCGCGGCTGCGGGAATCTCACCTCTCCTGGGCTGCATGATGATGGGCACGGTGTATATCAATACATCCGGGGACAGTCTCCTGTTTAAGCAGTTGAATTATTTCACACCGCCCACACTTCTCCTGTTTTTTGTTCGTTCAGGGGTTTCTTTTGATCTGGGGGCGTTGACAGGATCCTCCGGAAGCATCGGAAGCGCACCTCTTGTACTTATAGGTGTCCTGTATTTTCTTGTCAGGATCGCCGGCAAGTATATTGGTGCCTTTCTGGGATGCCTGATGGTGGGGAAGGACAGAAAGGTAAGAGATTTTCTTGGATTTGCGCTTATTCCCCAGGCGGGTGTTGCCATCGGACTGGCAGCATTGGGAGCCCGTACTCTCGGAGGAGAGATGGGACGTGGTCTGGAGACTATCATTTTGTCCTCAAGTGTACTTTATGAACTTATAGGTCCGGGGTGTGCCAAGCTTGCCCTTTATCTGTCCGGCTCCTACTCTACGGAGCTTGAAGATATCGTGGAGGTGACGGAGACCACTGAAGAAGGTGTTCGTAAGACAGAGGTGGAGCTTCTCATCGAAAGGATACAGAAGATACAAAAGGAATTACCGGTTCATGATGAAAGCGAGAATGAAAAGGCGTTCAATGATGCCGCTGAGGAGCATTTTGAGAATTTATACAGAAGTGTGCACAGTAATCAGAGAGCAAGGAGGAAACTGCTATGAATGCTAATGATATTATGAATACATGGCAGACGGCAAGGGATCCCATTGCACAGCTTATGGGACCATGGTCGGAAGGACTCACCACAGGTTCTGTTCTTCTGCGTATCGCTCTTTCCATGATGTTTTCGTCGGTGATCGGATGGGAGAGATCCAGCAAACGACACTCTGCGGGACTTAGGACCTTTATACTGGTATCGCTGGCCTCCACACTGGTCATCATGGTGGATCAATATGTGGCATATTATGTGGAGGAAGGCAGCTTCGTACTTTCTGCGGCAGCTATCATAGGGGTTGCGATCATAAGCATTAACTCCATGTTTTACAGCTCCAGAAACCAGATAAAGGGTCTCACCACCTCGGTTGGACTCTGGACATCTTGTATAGTGGGACTTTCCCTGGGAATGGGCTTTTATACCGCCACCTTCATAAGCTTTCTGGCGCTTCTCGTTACCCTTTCATGGTTCCCTGTTTTGGAAAGCTATCTCAAGGACAGGTCCAACCATTTTGAAGTCCATCTTGAGCTGAAGAACAGCGTATATCTTCAGGATTTTGTGTCAACCATAAGACGTCTGGGACTCAGTATCGATGAAATAGAGCTTAACCCGGCCTATGCAGGCTCAGGGCTAAGCGTATATTCAATCGCCATTTCCATATCCAGTGAGGAGTTGAAAAAGTACAAGACTCATGAAGAGATCATAGAGGCCCTTCGGTCTCTCGATTATATTTATCACATCGAAGAGATGCAGAGATGACTGCCCTGACTTATCCTCTCTGGTCTTTGACCATATCAGCCGCACCGTTGGTTACAGTTCAGCCAGTGGATCCCGGGGACGGAGTCCACCGGCTGAATTGTTACGATTTCCTAGAAAAGTCATAATATTTATTCCTCTACAGCTTTGAATTTACAACTCCGCCAGAATCTCTGACACAGCAACAATTGCAGCCTTTCCGCTGATTGCAATCCTCCCGCTCCCGAGCAGTTCACAGTGCAGATATCCGCCACGCTTTGAGGCCTGATAGGCATAGATTTCATTCTTTCTAAGTTCCTGAGACCAAAAGTCTGCAATCTGACAATGTGCAGAGCCGCAGACCGGATCTTCGGCAATAGCAAGCTTAGGTGCAAAACTTCTGGACACACAGTCAGTTTCGTGTCCGACAGCCGTTGCATTTTGAATTCTGCCCTCGATCCCCATGAGAAGCTGTTGGTCGGGATTCATATTTCTTACGATATTCTCATCCTCAAATACGCAAATAAGATCAAGGCCAAGAACTGCTTTGAGTGGTCTGACACCGAAAGCTTGTTCCATGGCATATGTTACCGGAATCTCCCTCAGCTCATAGGTCGGGAAATCCATCTCATAAAGGTCGCCTTTCCTGCTGATGATCAGCTCACCACTCAATGTATTAAAATGTACTTCAGTGTTTTCCGGTTCATAATAATTCAGGATCACATAAGCGGATGCCAACGTTGCATGACCACAAAGTTCAACTTCTGTCCCCGGTGTAAACCAACGAAGATGATAGCCCTGAGGTTCTTTCACAATAAAAGCTGTCTCTGAGAGATTATTCTCCATGGCCAGTTTCATCATGGATTCCTCGCTCGGCCAGCTCTCCATTACACAAACAGCTGCCGGATTTCCGGCAAATGGTTTGTCTGTAAAAGCATCAACGATATATTGTTTCATACTGTTTTTTACTCCTGCAAAACCCTATTCTACTTCACCATATCTCCATAAATCTGCGCCACCACACTGTCAATGTTATTGCTTCCGATGTATCCAAATGGTATATTCTTCTCCCTCACGATAGCAATAAACTTCTTATAGCTTATATGGCTTATGTAATCCGTAAAGAAATAAACCTTCTCTTTATTTTCCAGCATCCCACTGTTTACAGTCTTATAGGCATCGGTGGCAACAAAGAACCATTCAGGAAATAGTTGTTTAAGCTTGTTCTGCCAGTTCACATGTCCGCCGATAATGACAATCTTCTTATCGGCGATTGCTTTCTCCATATCCGGGAGCTTTTCTTCCTCTATGTCGTCAACCCTATGCTCTGAATTATATGCATACTCCCGAAGTGCGATAAGCTCATCACGTTCAGTTTCATATTTCCTTACAAGTCCTTCATTTTCCTCGGAGGAACGCTTTGCACTTCTGTACATCTCCCGGAGGTACTTGTTCTCCTGTTCCTTTTCATTTAGTTTTTTCCGGAGCTCTGCGATCTCATTAAGGTAATCATCCTTCGTCACATCACCCCTACTTACCGGAGCAACATTTGTGACCGACTTCTTCTCGGGTTTCCTATCCCTGACATTAACAGTCATTTTTGCAGGGTTGAACATGGCCTCTTCAATGTCTATCTCATCGATCTCATCTCCGATTAGATACCCTACATCATAATTAAGACAATCTGCCACATCTGTTAGTGCTGCGGAAAGATCATAGATATTCGTGTAATGCTGCACTTCCTCAAATGTAAATTCCTTCTCTGGCTTCCAGGTCCTTAACATCGCCAGAGTACGGATCATCTGCATCTTTAGTCCCATGTCATTTTCAAGACAAAGCTTCGGATAAACCTCTACGTAACCATGCTGCCTCATGCATAAACCTATGAAATCTGATGTTTCAAGATACTTTTCGATGTTTTTTAAACGCTTAAAGTTTTTCTTTGGAAGTTCCTCCATCCACGCATTAACCTGCTCGGTACATTCATTGAAAAGTTCTTCTTCAATGTCCAGATATTCTGTATCTTCATCTTCTTGTGCAAGGAATGCCTCCCTTTTCATATTTTGAAGCCTGTATATGAAAGAACAGCTCTCATCAAGCTTAATGCCTAAGAACTGACACATTCCCACTATCCTGCCAACAGTTGAATGAGATGGTCCGTAATTATTCTCTGCTAATGAAAGGATCTCATCTGCATTAATACTGCTGAATCTTTTTAACTGGTTATACTCCTTTTTATGGTAAACCTTATAGAGATTCTTGATTAGCTCAATACAGTATTCGTCTCCGAGTTTTGCTCCATTATAGATAAGCCTTAAGATACTGTTTTGTATCGCATCAATAGGTCTGCTTGTTTGGAATGACTTATCTCCGTACCAGCCGGCCTGCCTAAACTCATCAAGCTTGTTCCTGCAGTTTTTAAGGAATTCCTGTCCGATCAGAGCAAAATCGTATGACATTTCAGGCGTAATGAACCCCATCAAAAAGAAGAACCCAACACCTGTGGTATCCGGTGCAACCATATTGGCACTCTGTAGGTCCATTAGTTCCTGTAACATGAGGCTTGCTATTTCATCTTTATGTTCAATGGCTACAGGATTCAAGCCGGGAATAAAGTCATCCTTAAATTGATCCTGAAAGAATTTATTATTGAATGGTGCTCTCATAGGTTGATGATTCCTTTATTGGTAAACTTCTTAATCAGCTGTCAAACTCTGTCTTAGCCTCATCCCAATCTCTTGTGCTAAAAACGCAAAGCTTAACATCAATATCATAATCCGGATATTCTTCCGTGAATTTCTTATATACACGCTTGCACTGTTTTGTAGATTCTGCAACCGGATGCTTTAGATCTCCTGCAAAAATACTCGAACTGATCAAAGGAAATGCTATGCTGTGATAGCCGTTGTCCTTTAATACAGTCATTGAATTGTAATATGCATCACGCAATTCATCGAAGGCATCTTTCTTTACCCTGAAATCCGGACCCACGGCATGAATTATGGCCTTGCAATTCTTCATCCTGCATGACGAAGTGATGACTGCAGAACCATCTTTCAGCGGAGTCTTATACTTGCTGCATTCTTTTGCAAGCTCTGAACTTCCAGCACTGCTGAAAATTGCTTGACACACTCCACCGCCTTCAAAAAGCATCGAATTCGCTGCATTGACTATTGCATCCACTTTCTGGATAACACATGATTCCTGGATCAGAACTATATTGCTCATAATATGTACCACCTTTTCTTCATTAGTTATGGCTCGATAATTATTGGCCTTTCGTCATTTATAGTGGGTAACCCCACCATTACTCATTGATTAAATTTAAAAGTTTCTGCTATCCTTGATATATCAACCAGCCACACAAGGAGGATGTATCATGGATAATAAGGATCTGTTCACTGCAGCACTTCA
>JAGAXP010000053.1 GCA_017940955.1 Oribacterium sp. | reverse complement strand
CCGTCCCCATGGTCTACCGGCTGAGCTGTTGCTTTTATGCATCAAAAATTATTCTCCTATTATGATTTTTTATACTCCAAAATTTATATTGTATGTTAGAATAATTCCAGTATAATGATGTTGATAAATCGATATAACAAATTTGATGATAAAGAAGTAATAAAAATGGCAGGTAATTATAATAATCAAAGATATTCGGATAATCATGCGAGGGGCGGAACCGGTGTACGCAGCCGAAACGCTTCATATAATTCCCGGGGAGTCCGTTCGGGGTCTAAGGGAAGCGGGCGGAGCTCTTCAGGCGGAGGCTCCGGCAGGAACCGTGTTATGACCAATGCCGAGAAAGAGGCGATCCGTGAAAAGAGGCTCAAGAGGATCCGCCAGAAAAAGGCGCGTCAGAGGGCTTATACCTACAGGGTTATTTTCCTGAGCGTTTGTGCTCTTTTTGTATTTGGCCTCTGGAAGGGCGTTACCGGCATTACCGGCTATATCGAAAACAGCCGTCAGGAAAAGATCGATGCGATGCAGAACATCGAGGTCAATAAGGGTAATGATGCCATCGATGTAGCTGAGTCGGTTATCACAGTGACAGAAGCAACCACGGAAGCACCGGTTGAGACCACCGAAGCCTATGATCCAACCAAGGTTTTCTCAAACGGACGTTATGTGGATATCACAAAGCCTATGGTGGCTCTCACCTGGGATGACGGTCCCAACGGCAGCACCGGTGAGGCAATCATGGATGTCCTTGAAAAATACGATGGCCGCGGAACCTTCTTCCTTGTAGGAAACCGTGTTGACGAGTTCGCTTCCGAGGTTCAGAGAATGGCTGCGAACGGTCATGAGATTGCGAACCACAGCTGGGATCACGATACAAAGCTTTCAAAGAATTCTTCTGACTATATCGTGCAGGAATTTGCAAAGACCAATGCAAAGGTACAGGAGGTTGCCGGTGTAACTCCGGTACTTGCACGTCTTCCGGGCGGAATCATTTCCGATACGGTGAAAAGCAGCATTACGATGCCTCTTATCTTCTGGTCTGTAGATACTCTGGACTGGAAGCACAAGGATGCGGATAAAGTTATCAGCTCGATAAAATCCGAGGTTACGGACGGCGGCATCGTTCTCATGCATGAGCTTTATAAATCCACTCAGGCAGCCTGTGAGCAGATTATCCCATGGCTTGTGGAACAGGGTTATCAGCTTGTGACGGTTTCAGAGCTTATACAGTTCAGAAATGCTGAGGTTGTGGGCGGAAACGGAAAGCAGTACAGCAGCTTCCCTCCTACGGAAACTGTAGCGGAAACCACGGCAGAAACGGCAGCGGCTTCACCTGAAACCCAGGCGGCAGCTCCGGTCAAGACAGAAAAATCCGAAGAAGCTTCCTCTAAAAAGTCTTCTTCAAACGATGAGGATTCTGCTAAGAGCAGCAAGAGTAAAAGTGAGGACAATGACAATAACAGCACTCAGGTGATCCCCGGAGTTGATGATGCTCAGGATGAAGTTTCCGAAGTTCAGGCTTCACAGGAAAACAGTGATGTGATAGAAGCTCCCACAGAAACCACAGCGGATGATACCTATGTACCAACCACAGCCCAGGAGGCTCAGGCAGTTTCTGAAACTGCATGGTGGATGGCAGGTCCTTCGGCTCAGGGTGCTTCTGACGGCAATGCCCAGGCTGATGCCATTCAGGCAATAGATGCCCCGGGTTAAAGATAACCTCTTAACATCTTGAATAGAATATGATACATTTGCCTCGTCCTTTGGCGAATCTCAGAGCCTTCATCGGCTGATAGATTCATCAAAGGGTGAGGCATATTTTTGCAACAAACATTATGGGTAATATGGGAGCCGGTTAGCAGGCATCCCATGATGGATATTAAGACCTGGTATACAGCATTAAATGAGGAGACATTATAATGAAATTTTCAGAGATGCCCTATGAGCGCATAGATTTCAAAAAACTTACACAGGATTTCAAGGAACTTGAGGACAGACTGGAAAAAGCCGAAAGCGGCGAGGAACAGTTCAGGATACATCAGGAATTCTATCTCCTGTACAATCATGTGATGACGGAGTCGCAGATTGCCATGATCCGTTCGGATATCAATATGTCCGATGAAAAGCTTCTGGGAGAGCAGGAATACTTTGATGAGAACATGCCCATATTCCAGAACCTGGTGGTTTCCTATCGTAAGAAGCTTTTTAACTCCCCTTTCAGACCATATCTTGAGGAGAAGATCGGAAAGGTGGCGTTCAAAAACATTGAACTTGCCATGAAGGCGGTTGATGACAAGCTCATCCCCCTCATGCAGGAGGAAAACAAGCTTCAGACAGAATACAACAAGCTTCTCGCAAGTGCAAGAATTGAATGGAATGGGGAAGAGCTGAACCTGAGCCTCATGAGCCCGTATCTCAACCATAAGGACAGAAGCATTAGAAAGGAAGCCTGGGAAAAGTTCAGCGCATTCTTTGAGGCTCATCAGGAAGAGCTGGATGACTTCTATGATAAGCTCGTGAAGAACAGAACAAAGCAGGGTGAGCTTATGGGGCATGAGTATTATCTTCCTTTAGGTTACGCCCGCATGAACAGAAACAGTTTTGGGCGCTCCGACATTCAGGAGTTCCGGAAGCAGGTAAAGAGGGATTTTGTTCCTTTTGCGGAAAAGCTTCATGATCTGAGAAGACGTCAGCTGGGACTTAATAAGCTTAGCTACATTGATGAAGGTGTTTACTTTACAAACGGAAATCCTGCACCCGTGGGTACTCCGGAGCAGATACTTGCGGCAGGTCAGAAGATGTACAATGATCTTTCACCTGAGACCGGAAGATTCATTAATTTCATGTGCGACTCGGAGCTTTTCGATGTTCTGGGAAGAAAGAATAAAAAGACCGGCGGCTATATGACCATGCTTCCTGACTATCATGCGCCTTTTGTATTTGCCAACTTCAATGGAACCTCAGGAGACGCGGATGTAATCACCCACGAGTGCGGACATGCCTTCCAGGGATACATTACCGCTGATGACCCAATCATCGAGCACAATGACATCACCATGGAAATCGCTGAGACTCATTCCATGTCCATGGAATTTTTCACTGAGCCCTGGATGCCGCTCATTTTCGGAAACCGTTCCGATGACTATATAAAGATGCATTTTATGGATGCGGTTATGTTTATTCCGTACGGAACCATGGTGGATGAATTCCAGGATATCATTTACAGCGACCCGGGACTCACACCCAAGGCCAGAAACGAGGTCTGGAGAGAGCTGGAGCGTCAGTACAAGCCGCACCTTGATTACACGGGTAATGCTTACTTTGAGCACGGCGGCTACTGGCAGCGTCAGCACCACATCTACGACAGCCCGCTCTATTACATCGACTACTGCATCGCCGGAGCCAATGCCCTCCAGTACAAGGTCCGCATGGACAGGGACTACCGAGAGGCCTGGGAAAGCTACCTTAAGCTCTGCAAGCTCTCAGCTTCGGATTTCTACAACGAGCTCATGAAAAAAGCCGGACTGGACAACGTCTTCGAGGACGGTTGCTTGAAATATATCGTTAAGAAGCTGGATGAGAGATTTTGAGTTTAACGGTATTAGAAAAAATAAGATTAAATCAGTCCAAACAAGACTCTGCGAAAATGAGCAGGGTCTTTTTTAATTCGCGATATAGTCTGAATTCAGACAATATGAATTATTCTAATGCTGTGATATGATTTCCGGGTCTAAAGAAACACGGTAAACAGAAAAGCGATTTATAGCAATATTACCCCAAGCATGATACAATATCCTTTACTAATAAGGATTCCTGACGGGTATACAGAGGGAGTCCTTTAGGGCTTTCTCTATTTAATAATTTATGGAGAAAGAATATGAAAGAAATATTTAGATGCGACATGAACGGAGTACCATATTTATTTCCGAGTCTTAAGCTGGAAAATGCAGAGATAGCAAAAGTTTGTCATGAAATTAGTACGAACTATGGAAAATATAAAGGTAAAGAGTTTATTATGCATAGAACGAAAGACTTAGACAGGAATTGCTGTATCTATTTCGTGGAAAACCGAGGATACGGAGACTACAATATTGTTGAAAAATATTATGATTAAAAGGAGTTTGGCATATGAAAGAACTAATAAAGCTGTTAAGTAACATATCAGACGCATATGATGACTTCATTTTCGGTACAATAAATTATGCTAAGAAAGATCCTTCTCACATAGAAATTCTAAAGGATTATATGAGTGGTAAAAGTGATTTAACTTCCAGCGATGTAATTGCTTTTATTATGAAACAACCGGATTTTCATAATTACAGCGCCACTAAAAAAATGCAGAGTGCCGGCTAAAGGATAACTAAAATGCTCTCAACTTCGGTTGGGAGTATTTTTCTGATATTAAACATTAAAAGAGAGAAATTTATGCGTTTAGACAAGTATCTTGCCGATATGGGTGTCGGCAGCAGAAGCGATATAAAAAAGGCAATAAGAAAGTGTAAAGTAACAGTGGACGGAGAGGTGATTCGCGAAGCGGGCTTTGAAGTACCGGAGGGAGCGGTCATAACCTGTTTTGACGAAGAAATAAGGTATGAAAAGTACCAGTATTATATGCTGAATAAGCCTGCCGGAGTCATTTCGGCAAGTGAGGACAAGCGTCAGACCACAGTGGTGGATCTCATAAGAGGTGATGAATTTGGAGGTCAGGCGCGGAAGGATCTTTTCCCGGTAGGACGTCTCGACAAGGATACAGAGGGTCTCCTGATCATTACAAATGACGGGCAGCTTGCCCACAGACTTCTGGCACCTAAGCACCACATAGATAAGGTATACTATGCGGTGGTTTCCGGAGAGGTTAGTGAGGAGGATAGAGAGATTTTCAAAAAAGGCATCCGCTTCGACGAGCATCTGACGGCAATGCCTGCGGGACTTGAGATCCTTAGTACCGGAAAGACAGTAAAGGAGCTTGCAGATAAGCTTCAGCTCACTGTGGATCCGGAAAGGTTCGAGAGAGTGCGTTTGTCCGGAGCTGATTTTAAAGGCGCAGAGGAAGCTGCCGATGTTAATGCAGAGACATTATGCTCTGAAATCAAAGTAACTATACAGGAAGGCAAGTTCCACCAGATCAAGAAAATGATCAGAGCATTACCCGGTGGGAAGGATGTATTATATCTCAAGAGGATGTCCATGGGAAGCATTGAACTGGATGAAAGTCTGGCCCCAGGAGAGTACAGGAGTTTGACGGAAGAGGAGATTCAGACATTAAAAGATGACTGTTCCGGTGAGCTTTGATGCCTGCCGGGGTTATATGTCATTATCTGCGAATGGTGAAGGAGTATGGCTTTTGTCAGTTTCCGGCGGAAACATTGACAAGTGAAAATGGATTTATACGAAATGGAGAATAAATGGACAAGAAGTCAGTAAGCGAAATTAAGTCAAAGTGTTTCAATAAAAACGATTGCCGCATAGACCGTATGAGGGCATGTTATGTCAACGAAGAGAAAGAAAAGATTTCTGCCTTCCATGACATGTTTCTGCAGCTGGAGGATGCTGAGAGATCCAAATATTGCGAGATTTTCAGGCGCTCCATGTCCGGCAAGTTCGGCCGCAATCTTTTCAATGTGGAGTTTCCTGCAGCAGAAGAGATGCCCGGGGGACACCAGGAATTTTTGTATCGTCTCAAGAAGTCGGAGCTTAAGGATGATGCTCTGGTGGAGGAGTTTTTTGACAAGATCATCGGGACCTACAGTTATCCCGGAAAGTACCTTATCATACTGAGCCACGGAGTTTACGACATCCCCCTGAAGCTGAAGGACCAGACAATTCTTGATGATGCAAGCGAGTATGTATACAGCTTTATACTTTGTTCCATCTGTCCGGTGGAGCTTCTGAGAGAGGGACTTTGCTACGATGCCGCGGCTCAAACCTTTATGAGCCGCACCAATGACTGGGGCGTGAAGAATCCGGAATCGGCATTCCTGTTCCCGGCCTTCAATTTCCGGAATATGGACATTCACAATTCCCTTTATTACACAAGACATCCCGAGGAAAGACATGAAGAGATAGTGCTGGACATTTTGGGAACAGAACTCAGCAGAACCGAGAAGGATCAGCAGCATGTTTTCAGGGAGATCATTGAGACAACTCTTTCCGGGGACTGCACCTTTGAGACAGTAAGGAGCATTTCCGAAGAGGTCAACGAGATGATCCGTGAGAATCAGAATGATAAGGATTCGGACGATCATGTGGAGCTCGGAAAAGGCGAGATCAAAAGACTCCTTGCTTCCAACGGAGCAAGTGAGGAGCAGCTTCACCAGTTTGAAAGAATCTACGAGGAAGCGGTAGGGGACGACGATTCTCCGCTGGTCGCAGAGAATATACAGGATCAGAAGCACCTGGTGGTGAAGTCACTTACCATGAAGCTGGACATAAAGTCTGAGAGTGCAGATCTTGTGGAAACCCGTGTCATCGACGGAAGAGAGTACCTGCTGATTCCAATTGCAGATGACATAGAAGTCAACGGAATAAAGATACGTCAGAACCTGAAGCCGGAGAAAATGTAATACATCAGCCGGTGGACCATGGGGACGGAGTTAGTGG
>JAGAXP010000052.1 GCA_017940955.1 Oribacterium sp. | reverse complement strand
CTTTGAAGAGCACAGGGAGGCTATCACTCTTTGTAAAGCTGCTAAGGAAGCTTTCTCCAAGATCGAGGGTAAACTTCCTAAGATCAAAGAACTGAATCAGGAATACAGCGAAGTCCTTCAGGAAAAGAAAAAGACCTATGCCGAGTACCGGCAGGCGAAGCAGGATATGAAAGATATACAGATGGCAAAATACAATGTTGATCTGTTCCTCAATTTTGAGGAGCAGAAAGAGCAGGCTGAAAAGCAAAAGACAACTGAACAGATTCGTTAAGAACAGGGGCGGTTTCACTCTATACTAGAGTGAGGCTGCCCCTCTTTTTGCGTTTATGGAAATATTCTTCCAGCGTCAACTTTGTTGATGAGTAGCTCCGAGTGATAACGAGGTTCAGGGGGATTGGGGGAATGACCACCAACAAGCAAAAACGCGCCGAGGACCCTCGGCGCCCTGCTTGCGAAAATGAAAAAACTTAGTTGCTAAAGGTCAATTTGCCATTTTTGTGTATGGACGAAACACCCACTACACCGATGATAACGGCTGCAATAATACCAAGTGCGCCCATCATCAGGATCTTACCTTTTACAGACTGATAGAATTTACCCTTCATAGCGTATACCTCTCACAAAGAATGCTGTTAATCCGTGCATAAATATTCTGTTGCTATACCGCTTGTGCAGCAACGTTCAAGTGAGAAATTTATCTTAGGTTTTTATTAAATAAAAAAGCGTATTCTAATTTATTTTCCATGCTTTCTCATTTACCAAATCATCGTGCAATCAATACAAAGCTGATATCTTTTTTCATATGTTCTGGAATAATTACAACTTATAACCTTTGTTGGTACTACCTTGTTTATGACTTTAGAGTCCGGAGCATTGTTGACAATTATGCCTTCTCCGCTGTATTATCTTCTCGCTAGTTCGGAAGGGTATCAGTCTTCAAATGTAGCCAAGTACTTCCGTATCAACACAGGACTTTGGCAGAGTGACACCGCAGTTAATACAGAAGCGAACCTGGTACTTACTCTGCAGAATTACGGATCAAACGTTGATTACAGTTTTGTTTGGGGACAGGAACATACAATGGCAGAAAGAAGTGGCGACTCGACAACTAACTTCATCGAATGGGTAAACGAGTGCGTCAAAGAAGAAGCACAGTAGAACTAGCTTCTGCAGATTATTTGGTGTACTAGGCTGCGGCAATCAGGGAAAGCATGGATGCAAGTACGGCAGTATAAGATGGTGTATCTGTAAGAATATGTGTTAAATTCCGAAGTTACCAACCTTTGCTGGTAGAGATAACAACTCTTTTTGTGTATGATGATAGTATATATTACAATCATCGGATTTCGCCGGAAAAATTATTGCTAAATTTGACCTCAACATCATTAAATAGGCCGACCGATAAAAGCCTGCCCGGCTCATTAAATAATCTGCATACGGAGAAATGGTTCATATGAAGAGAAAAAAACTTACAATGCTTCTGGCTTGTATTATTGCCGGCACGTTCATTGCAGGCTGTGGGAGTACAACACCAGCGGAAACAAATCTAAAAGACAAAGTGGTAAATGACAAGGATAATAATACAGATGTCGGGAATGACGGGGCCAATTCTGTATCTGAACCGATGGAGTCTTTTGCGGATCCGGTATCTGAAGAGGATAAAGCAGGCGCCGGGACAGATACCAACCAGAACAGCGAACCGGAAGAGAACCCATATGACGGAGGTCCTGACTGGGTAACGCTTGCCGATGAGTTTACATTACCTACTAACAGGATGTGCATCGAGGATGCGGTAGCAAAGTATTCCATTACACTTTATGATGACGGCAGGTATTTTGATTACGAAGGTGACATCGGTGATGTTATCCCGCAGTACAAGGACAGGGATCTTGACGGTGATCTTAAGCCGGAAGTGATAAGGCGAGAAGGACAGCATTACGTCTTCGAGCTGACCAGAAAAGGAACATTTTCTACGGATGATTACTCTGCAAGCCCGAATGAAGGTGAAGTGATACAGTTTCAGAATCTGGGATGCAGAAACTATGATGAGATAGAGATAGTCCATGTGTGATATTTTTCATAGGCTGCTGATATCTGATTTGAAGGAAATGGAGTAAGATACAACATGTCAATCGAAGACAATAAGTCAAGAAATGTATACAAACCGCAGATGATCATAAGATTACCAGATTATCCAGAATATGACCATTTCACTGAAATTATGTCTGAGATATACGATACAGTGATAGCACATGATAATGAAGAGATGATCCGCATGGTAATGGGCCCAAGGGAGCATCTTGCATGCATCGTCGTGGATGTTAAAAGAGGTATCGAGTATAACTTTGCCATGCATAAAAAAATGAAGGACGACATGAGATTTGTTTCTGTTCCTACGATTGCGGTAACGCTGAAGCATTCAAGAGACGACATGCTGATCTGTATCAATGAGGGGATAAGTGACTATATTGTCCTTCCCGAGGAGGATGAGCTGGTAAAACTCAGGGTAAACAATGCTATACGAAGCAAGGACTCAGCTACGATTGCAGAGATCGAGAGTATGCTAAAACAGCTTCCCTCTAATATCTATCTCAAGGACGCTATGGGGCGATATGTATTTGCAACTCATTATTGGCATCACCTGAATGATTCTGAAGAGCAGGAATGGAGCATCCGGGGTAAGACAGATATTGACATACGAAAGGACAAAGAAAATGCCAAGCTTGCAATGGAGTCCGATCAGCGCATAATACAGACAGGTGTCGGCGCGAACTATATCATTGAGGAAAAATCCGATGAAAAGACAGAGTACCTGGAGGTGATAAAGAGCCCTATCTTCGACAACAACGGAAATGTGAACGGGATAATAGGGCTTATCAATGATGTTACTGAGCAACAACTGCTAAAAACGGAGCTGGAGGAGAAATCCAAACGGGATCGTCTTACCGGTCTTTACAACAAGGCAACATGTGAAGATATGATTCGCGCATCGCTTCTTTCGGCAAAAGAGAACGAAACCATGGCGATCCTTCTTATCGATACGGACAGGTTCAAGAACATAAATGATACATATGGACACACGGTGGGAGATAAGGTCCTAGGACAGATCGGAAGTGTCATTAGTGATATCTTTAAGGGAATGGATATCTGTGGAAGATTTGGAGGGGATGAATTTTTAGTCCTTATGAAAAACGTAAATAGCAGGGATGATGCAGCAACATTGGGAAAAGAGCTTATCTGCTTCCTCAAGGAAAGAATAAAAAATGAGGTTTACGCGAAAGATGTCAGTCTCTCTATCGGTGTTGCCCTTTATCCTGAGCACGGAAAGACACTTTTGGAAATCTTAAGTGCCGCGGACGAAGCTCTGTACTATGTCAAAGATCACGGTAGGGACGGAATATACATATATCAGTCCAAATAATGAACCAACACCCCCGTCCCAATGTCATTTAGATAAGCCGTCGACTTTTTAATTGAATAGTTATCCCAAATCAGAGGTGAAATACCCTCTGATTTTTTTACGCTTTTTAAAAAAAAGCTTGACAAGTCAGCCGAAAAATGTTGCCGCGCCTTGATTATAAGACATGCGTGGTATGCAGTGTCCGAAGATGCTGTGGTTTGATAAGCATAAGCCAAAATGCATTTTGCGCCGCCCGTCGGCCACTGATGCGATAACCAGCGGCCACTCGGCGGCAGTAACGGCCACCTGTTTATGAGGTGGATTTTAACTGAATCATAACTCATGGTGGAATTCACATCTTGACCTTGTGAAGAGGAAGACCGTCTACAGCTTAGCCCATTTTAAGAGTGGGCACTCTTGCAAAAGGTTAATAAAAGGACAACCAAATGGAGTCCGATAAGCCCTCATTAATTTTACTGTAACATGGTTTATGGATAGCGGAAAAGCGTTGGAAATTATTGCCATGTTAATTGATAGGATACTGTCCGATTTCAAGCCGTTTCTCGAATTCATCCAGAGGAAGCGGCTTGTCATAATAGTATCCCTGAGCATATAAGCAATAATTGTCACGAAGAATCTGAACCTGCTCAGCAGTTTCAACACCTTCTGTAATGCATTCGATTCCCATGTCAGATGCCATAGCTGTTATGTGATTATATAGAACTGTAGAGAGATCTTTTTGGTCGGTTGAAGATATCGGAAGTAGACTTCTGTCAATCTTCATTACGTTCCATGGCAACTCCCTGATAAGATTTAAGGAAGAGTAGCCGATACCAAAATCATCAATGGATGTATGTATACCTATCTTTGTAAGACCTTCGACCAGCTTTTTGAGTTTAAGATAATCGCCTTCTGTAGTTGTCTCGGTTAGCTCTATCTCAATGTATTCATATGGGATATCATATCGGTTTATTATACTGACGATTTTATCCAAAAGTTCCGGATCAGCCAGGTGCTTACGGGAAAAGTTAATAGATATCCGAACCACGTTTTTCCCTTCATCCAACCATTTTCTTATATTCTTACAAACAAGATCAAGCATATAGAAATCCAGCCGGAATATATCCGTGTTACGTTCGAGTATCGGAATGAAATCCATAGGTGGTATTATCCTTCCATCCCTGATCCATCTGCATAGAGCCTCTGCGCCTATGATCCTGCCCGTTTCAACATTTACTTTTGGCTGATAGTATGCATGGAATTCATAATTATTTAGAGCTTCTTCAAAATGTCTGCGGATTTTTGAAACATTCTCTTTATCCTCTATATACTGCATACTCGCATATACAACATCAGTTTCATCGGATATTTTTGCAGTCTGACAAGTGGGCAAGATCATTTCAACAATGTTGCCCGGCCTTTCATATTTGAAATCACTCGGAATGATAAATACTCCGGCATATGCTGATACGATTGCGCTGCTTGAAGTCAGCCGGTCATATATGATAGGTGTGCCTTCAAAAAAAGCGAGAATTTTCTCCAACATTTCATTTGGGAATATAGCTGCGAAG
>JAGAXP010000051.1 GCA_017940955.1 Oribacterium sp. | reverse complement strand
TTGCTGAAGTCATTTTTGTTCTAATGAAAAAAGTTCCATAGACTAAAAAGCACCATAGACTCATCATTAGCACAAAAAAGAGACTTCTACTGCTGTTTGCAGTAAAAGTCTCGCTAATAAAACATATTCCGGGGCAAATGCCCGTACTGACGAAATATGCGACACAACATAAATCATGCGGAAGCTACTCCCTTTTGACTTGTTAGAGAATATAAACCACAGAAGAGGCACTTGTCAACACTGTTCCGAAAATGATTATATAATTGCGATAGATAGTGGTAACAGTTCAGCCGGAGGGCTCTGTAGATCAAAGCCGCTTAGAGATTCTGCTTTAGATTTTCCGTCGGAGCGACCCGGTTTAAGATGGATGACCTTCGATTCACGACCAAAAAAAAGAACCGGCGAACCGGTTCTTGAACAATATTATCTTATTATCTCATCGATGGTCGATACTGTACTGAAGCTTCCTGGATGACTTGATATAATTTCTTTCATCACCGACAGTTCAAAATAGCTTATATAACAGAACAATGTTGTGTTCTCTCCGGCAATGGCTCCCCGGGAATTCATGATAGTACAGGTTTTATTGAGCTACCTCTTGATATCACTTATTATTCCATCAGGATCCTGGGTTATGATAGTAACCTGCTTGATTGATTCGAAGTGATCGGTATAGTGATCTATCACGCTTGTGGCAACCACATATACAAGAAGACTAAGAAGTGCGGCTGTTGCATCTATCACAACAAATACCGTGAGGTACACAAGAGCATTGAACGCCAGAAGCACCGGTGTCATGCTGTAGTTTCTTCCTGTCTTATCGGATAGCTTTTTTACTATGGTATTCGCAAGAATTTCTGAACCGTCTATACAGCCGCCATAGCGGAGGATTAATGATAATCCGAAGCCAAGTATTGCTCCACCGAAAGCTACCGCTAGAAAGTGTTCAGTATTTAACTCAAATGGAATATGCTCAAAAAACACAAGCCCCAAAGTGTAGACGATGGAACCAACCGCGGCTTTTATAGTGAAACTTCTTCCAAGAAAAATGTAACCTGCGATCAAAAATGGCAGGAAAACTGCAATCATGCAAAGTGACAACTGAAGCCCGGTAAGCTTACTGATAATGATGGCCACACCGGCAGTTCCATAGTCTATAGCATCATTTGGAAGCAATATCAAAGCAACCGAAAAACTTGCCATTATGGCTCCAAGTATAATAAAGATATATGATAGTATTCCTTGAGTCTTCTTCATTTAGCTTTTTTTCCTTCTGTCATTTCTGCCCATTCAGTTACACTTTCCCAACCAAGTTTATATTTATCTGCATCTAAACAGTATTTGCTCTTAAGAAACGGATAGTACTCCTTCGCATCCACTATCTTTGAGCCTTTCTGTTTATTACACTTCTTGCATAGTGGAAGTAGATTTCTTTCGTCATCTGCTCCGCCTCTGTATTTTGGCACGTAATGTTCTATCGTTGTCTTCTCCAAGGTAATAGGCCTTCCGCAACGAGCACAAACTCCATCCGTTTTATTTAGAAGAATACGTTTGATATCAGTTTTCCTTTGCTTAAGGCCCCTCATAAATCCCCCGGATTTCTTTTAACAATACCTCTCTATTGTCCTTATAACCGCCGACAAATACGAACTTCCAAAGAGATTCAAATGATTTGTCAGGTGGTATAAGTTATATAGGTCCCTTCTGTCATCATAGCCCGGGATAAATCCCATGGCTTTAAAGTACGCGTCATAAAACTTTCTGTTAAAGCCTCCAAACAGCTCAGTCATAGCTATGTCAGCCTCATTACATCCAACGTATACCGCCGGATCTATCAGCATTGGCTGCCCCTTTTCATCCGACATGAAGTTACCGGCCCACAGATCCCCATGCAAAAGAGAAGGTTTCTCAGGTTCATAAAGAAATCTGTCCAGGTTATCAAGAAGCCAATTTGTCTTCCTGATGAGACTTCCGTCAAAGTATCTTGACGCCAACTCAAACTGTGGTCGTAGTCTACATTCAGAAAAAAACTCTATCCATGAGCTTTTTGGAGTGTTCTTCTGCCTGCCGGCACCGATATAATTGTCACTATTAAAGCCATATTTCCCATCTGTCACAAAAGATGATACATCCGCCTTATGCATGGCAGCAAGACCTGTGCCAAGCTTTTCCCAGAAGTCCTTCTTAGGCAAAGTTCTTTCTATAAAATCCATCAATAGAAACGAGTAGCCATCATCTGTGCCGTACGCATGAATATGCGGGACCCTGATGGTTCCTGTTGTCTTTATGGCAGCTACTCCCTCAGCTTCAGCTCTGAAGAAATCTTTGTTTGAAATACTGTTCGCTTTCAGAAAAAGAGCTTCTCCATTAGAAAGAAAAAGCTTATAGGCATCATTGGCATCCCCGCCGTGAACTGCCTGCTTTCTCTCTACAGAAACGTCTTTCCCTGAGACTAATGAAACAGCCTCTTTTAAGGAACTGCAAATGAGCACTTTATCAGAAATTGTTTCCATTCCATCCCCAATCATCTGATCCGAAGTAACGGATATACATGTGGTCAGGAGTCACACCAAGGATATCCCCATATATTCCTGTCAGTTCTTTCGTCATCCTGCTATAAACATCAGAAGAAGCATTTCCATAGATCTTGACTTCGATGAATGCTGTAGGCTGAGAATCATCACCTCTAAAGTACATAGGAATATCTCCCTCGATTGCCAGCATAAGCCAGTTCTCGCTCTTCCCAGGAATGATTGAAATAGCCTGTCCAAGGCGTTCCTTAAGCTTAGTCTCTTTTTCCTTTGTTACCGTAACGTTTGTTTTTGTTGAAATGAATGGCATGGTCCTTTCTCCTTTTCCCTAAAAATATGGTGCCAACAATAGTTCAATGTACCATTATAATGCTTTTCGTCGCACACAACATTAGCTAACTTACGACGTAAGTCTAACATTTCCCTTATTAACTGGGACAGAAAGCTTTATCTCCTGATCCTTGTTTCAAATAATACTATTTCATTTTTCAAATCTTCACCTCGACAAACCTCCGATTTATCTCATTAACCAATTAGTTAAATCTAGTACTTTTATTCCTTCAATGTCATAGTTATCATGCTTTGTATTCGCTATCAAAATCTTAGGATATGCATCTTTTATCGCTCTTAGTGGAGACAACTCTCTTTCTAATGTATCTGAATCAGAAATATTATCTGATACTTGGATATACAGCTTCTCATCTTGTTTCATAGCTACAAAATCTATCTCCTTCTGATACAACTTGCCAACATAAATCTGGTAACCTCTCCTGAGTAATTCTAATGCAACTATATTTTCATATGCTCGTCCATAATCCATATTTCTTGTTCCAAGCATTGCATATCTAAATCCTAAATCGCTAAGATAGTACTTATCTGATGTTTCTAAATACTTTTTTCCACGAATGTCGTATCGTTTTACTTTATAGAACATAAATGCACTGCAGAGATACTTCATATAATTTCCTATTGTTATATGATTCGTCTCAACCTTATTTTGCTTAAAAACATTACTAATCTTACTCGCAGATGTCAGATTGGAAATATTGTCCATCATATAATCTGTTAAAGAATCCAAAAGTGCCTCTTCCTTAATACCATACTTGTCTACAAGATCACGTTTTATAATTGTAGTGTAAACATCCTTTATATATGATGCCTGATCCTCTTTTTCGCTGTATACGTATGCCCCAGACAAGCCACCATTCATGACATATGAATCCAATACATTTGTTGTATTAGAATCATATCCATAGTACTCACAATATTCAGAAAAACTAAATGGATAAACTGGAATTTCTATAAATCTCCCAGTAAATAACGTCGATAAATCTGAGCTTAACAAAAATGCATTGGAACCTGTAATATAGATATCGTATTTTCGGCTGTTATATAAACTATTGATAGCAAGCTCAAATTTTTCACACATTTGAACTTCATCTACAATAATGACATTTGTTTTACTATCAATGTATTGTCCTTCGCAGAAATTATAGAGTTCCTTATATGTTTTTAAATCATCGAATTTTAAATCTGCAAAATCAACGTATATTATATTTGTATCTTCGGTTGTGCGTATCCATTCCATATATGCTCGCACCAACTCAGACTTTCCAGAACGTCTCAACCCTGTTATTATCTTTATATCAGGAGTATCCTTTAATCGAATGAGTCTATCCAAATAATCTTTTCTTTTAATAATCTTCATACGGGTCCCACTTTCAAAACTTTAATTTCTTTTCACTTTTGAAAGCATTGTATCATTTACTTTCAAAACTTACAATATTTTCCTTTTTTGAAAATAAGCAAAAAGCAGCTACCTCGATTTGAGATAACTGCTATGTAACGTTCCATATTCAATTAGGTCGAGAAATTTTTACAATATGTCTTCTCCCACATGTTCCATAAGTTCATTCATCGTGAAATAGATGGTAGGGAATAATATAAGAGAGACCTCCTGTTGCTTGTCACCAGTTATCATATCATGCATGAGATAGTGTTTTCCTGTATCGTCATACAGATATCTTTCTATTTTTCCGCCGGGAACTCGCCAGTCTATTAGCCAGTACTCCTCCACTCCGACAGAATCGTATACTTCCATTTTCTTGTTTCGGTCATCATGCTCAGTGGAATCACTGAGGACTTCTGCAATAAATCTTTGTACGTCTGTGTAGCAAAGACGTTTCCTTCTGCGAAGACCATAAAGAAGGCTGATGTCAGGCTCATATTTTTCTGGCACACCTTCCCATTCATACTTCGCTTCCCTCATGACAACACAATTGGTGTTTTTGATGAAAGACTTTATAATATACTCCAGGTTGCTCATCACAAAGCGATGCTCCGGTAAATATTCGACATTTCATGGACATCTGCCCTATTCATACCTCCACTCCGAATCCTCTTATCAGAATATACCAAATTCTTATTAATATCCCAATAAGCATCGTATAAAGCCATGCTTCCTAAAGCAGGACAAGTTAGGCTTCGTTCTCAAATATTGTTTTATACTTTGTGATTTTTATTAACAGCCGGGCAATATTTATAATACTAATCACGAAGAAATATAAGCAATGAACAACCGCTATATTACTGTGGAATAATGATAATCTGTGATTACTGATAGCTGTTGACAAAAAAACAGATACCGCTAACACAAATGTCCATAGTACACCTTGTATCATCAAAGTATATATTTGACTCAGCCGTTCACCATTGTCAGAACAATAGAATCTCTCCTCTTCTGTTTGTCCATATCTAAGGTCAGATTCATCTAGCTCAATCGCATGAATTTTAATGTAGCTTTTCATATCTTTGATTTGGTATTTTGTTGTGGCTGCCTTATTAGCTATCAATGCCCACAACACCCAACAAACTACAATTACAATATCTAGAAATTGAGTCTTCATAAACATATTCGCAAGAGCGATTATAGTTGAACCCAGTATTAACATATGAGCTATCAACTTAAGCTTTTTAAGCATCTTCTCTTTATTAGAGACCGCGCGTCCCAGGTCAAACTTATGATTTTCTACCTGACTTTCTTTATTATTCTGACTCATAATTTTTCACCCCATGTCTTCATTAATATTTCAATAAGCAGCATTTAAAGCCACGCTTCCTGTGGCAGAGCTTCCAGCATCTTGTCATAGATCTTTGATGCTACACCCCAGCCAAGAATATCTGCCTGTGCATTTTCGTAAAGCTCATCTATTTTCTTTACTGTCTTCAGATGAGCATTGTTTTCGTTCTTAAGTATATCAAATGCCGCCTTCAGGCTGTCATATCGGTATTTTATACCTATATATGCCTGATACACTTTGAGGCAGGCAGCGACACACTCAATGATTTCATCCTTGGTCATGCGTTTTAATTTCTTTGCTCCCTCAGATTCTATCCAGTCTGACGGCACATCCAGTCCAAAATAATCCTGTTCGTAGGAATCATATCCAAGATACCCACTTTCATTATCTCCGGCTCCAGCCGCAACAAAAACTGTGTCGAAACATTCTGGAACATATGCTTCTTCAAGGTCTTCTCTCATCTTTTCGCACTCGGCTGAAAGGTCTGCGAATGACAGCCGGAACTGCTGTGCATCATCTTCGTCACCATCAAGTGCGTTAAGAAGAGTTTCATCATCGTAATCCGTGAAATAACGGACCTCATCACAGCTTTCCGATATATCATCAAGATCTTCCATTATAGACCACAAGTTAAGGGATTTACATATTGGCTTTTGATAACGCAGTTGGCGGGCTTTTTCACGTCTCATCTCATCGGTTTTCATATCCCTTCCTGCCTTTCTAATTTCATGTATTTGGAATTCCCAAACGGGTCGAAAGCCTTTAACTTCAAATAATTTGATGTTTCAGCCACCACAGTCCAGTTGTTCCAAACGACTTTCCCTTTAAAATACATTACGTTCAGAAGACTTGCAATGGTCTTTCCGTCGAATTTGGTCATTTGTATTTCCATTTTGACCTCTTCCGCATCCTTGCCAAAAGAAATCATGTTATGAAAAGCTTCTGCATAGTCTCTCATTCCACTTATGAGAGATATATTGGCATCAAATCCAACAATATCGTCTTCTTTCAGGTCTTTAAGGGTGATTCCGTATTCCTTCATCATTCCCTTTATCAATTTAATTTTCTGCGTTTTTTCGTCTTTTTTCATCTGTTCATACCTCCAGACAACTTATTCATTGTTACAAAAGAATTATGGTAGAAGAATTTTTACATAATTTTCATTTTTTCTATCAGCAACGGTTTTTCAGAGATTTTTTCGCCCATAATTATATATAGGAGGGTTTTAACTATGATTAACAACGAATCACAGCAAAAAGTGATCGATACAATATATGGACAAATGGGTGTTATCGCGGTTCCCGGAGCTGGTAAAACTTCAACATCTTTAAGACGCATAAAGAATATGATAGATAAAGGCATTAAAGGTGAAAATATCCTCATGGTAACCTTTACTGATGCAGCCGCTAAGGAGATGCGGAGTAAGTTTGCAAGGATGTACGGGGAACAGGGTGTTGTTTTCTCTACCATACATTCCATGTGCCTTAAAATACTTAACGAATTCAGAACTGTTCCTGTAAATATCATCTCATACGAGGAACAGCTACGCATAGCAAAGGATTGTCTTACTTTTCATAAGCTAAAACGTCCTATTCAGAAAAAAGATCTGCTTATGGATATATCCACATACAAGAACAGCGACTGTCCTGTTAATGCGTTCACACCTCTTTCCCTGGAAAAAAAGGATTTTGAGTCAATATATAGGCGCTATGAGGTTCTAAAGGAGGAGTTCGGTAAAAATGATTTTGATGACCTGCTTATCCTCACAAGAGAACTACTGAAGAATAATCCCGCAATTCTAAGCCAAGTACACGACCGGTTCCGATTCATCATAGTAGACGAATATCAGGATACTAATAAGATTCAGGCTGAACTCATATATCTTATTGCCGGACCCGATGGGAATATATCAGTGGTTGGTGATGATGACCAGAGCATATACGGTTTCCGTGGGGCTCTCCCAAATATCATGTTCGAGTTTTTCGAGCATTATCCTAAAGCATTAAAGGTTGATATGGGGATCAATTACCGGTCTGAACCAGAGATCATTGAGACAGCCGACAGACTTATTCAATTTAATAAAAAGCGGTTCAAGAAGGATTTCAGTGCCTTTAAGAGCGGAAAAGGCAGTGTCAATTATAAGACTTATGATGAAAGACGTGAGGAAATCGATGCTGTTTTGGACATGATCTGCAAGAATATCCGTAATGGCGGTCAGCCTGGGGATAATGCGATATTGACACGCACAAACCAACAACTAGACGATATCGCAGCTGGGCTTGACGACAGAAACATTCCCTACATCACGGCAGATTCGATCCCTGATATATACCGTCACTTTATCTTTGCAGATATCATGTCTTATCTTAAACTTGCTGACGGTACAGGAACCAAGGCTGATGTGATGAGAGTTATAAACAGACCAAACCGGTATATTCCAGAAAAGGTATTGGCAAATATCCACGAACTAAATGCGGAGTCTCTTAAAAGAGCTCTGCCGACTTCCGATAATGACAGGCTGAATGACATTCGAAACGTAAACTGCTATTCATTTTTCGGAGATATAGAGCGACTTAAGAGGATTCCTTATAAAGAACGGATAAAATATATAGCAGACACTATAGGGTATAGAAAATTCCTTTATAAGTACGCTTCTGAGATAGATTTGATTGACTCCATATTTGTAAGCAAGCTGGATTTCTTCATAAACGATTCATGTAAGTATAATGATATAGCTTCATGGTATAATGCTGCTTACCAACACGTAATCAAGCATGACAGCATGTTAAAGAAGCGAGCTGAAAACGCTGTTTTCCTCGGAACGATGCACAAATCTAAGGGCTTGGAGTGGGAGAACGTATTCCTTGTCGATATCAATAAAACCATTGTCCCTTTCAAAAAGGCCGTGTCTGATGCAGATATAGAGGAAGAACGAAGACTTTTCTATGTCGGTATCACAAGAGCAAAGAAAAACTGCTACGTATATAATTACCTTTCCAAAACCGGCGGAAAGAATCATGCCTGCAAGCCTTCGCCCTTTATTGAGGAGATGAACGGTAAACAATTTGCCATTCTAAAGAGAAACGAACAGCAGAACAAAGAAAAGCAGAAACTACATGATGAGCTGTATGCATTCAAAGAAGGCAGCACCAGAGATTTCTATAATGGCCAGGAAGTAAATCATAAGACTATGGGGAAGGGAATCGTTACTGGAAAAAACAGTTTCTTTGTAAGAGTAAGCTTTGATACAGGGTCTAAAACTTTCCCGTTAAAATAAAAGAAGATGAAGGATATGAGTTCTTCACCTTCTTTCTTTCATTTAGCTAAATTAGTTAGCTTTTGTCTCGGCCTCTGTCTCAACAGGTGTGCCATCTGCATTTGTCTCAGATTCTGTCTCAATCGGTGTTCCATCGGCATTTGTTTCAGGAACAGCCTCTCCGCCAATCAGCTCCGAAACCGTTGTGACAGATTCTTCAGTTGAAATCCATACTCTTCCAAGCTGGTCACCCTTTACTCTGAAAGTGTATTCTCCGGCTGCCATATAGGGAACCTTGATGGTGAACTTTCCTGCCTCATTAACAATGATGTTGTCAGGAGTCTTTGTCATCGAATACTCTGTTCCATCCGGTGCTTCTATCACGATGTCGGTAAGAGCTCTGTCGTTCTTCTCCCACTTAAGAGTAATATTATGAGGTGCATCAGAGCCTTCAAAGTAAATGGATACTCTTCCGTCCTTACCGTTATGGATATAAGAATCCGCATTGCCAGATATGTAATTCATGTTGAGGTTCTTGATAATGTTATCAAAATTCGTGTATAGAACGTAATAATCTCCAGCAGGGGCAGTATCGCTCTCAGCTCTCAGATAAACATGAGTGTCGTTCTGATCTTTTTTAAGTGTATCATCCTGTTCAAACAGTTTTGTTGTGCCGTCCGGCTTAACAAGAACCGCATGAGGGAAGATACCGTTTCTTACTGCATTGTCCTCAGAACCTGCATCTTTATACTTGTATCTGATTACGGCAGTTATGTTCTCCTGTGTACTGTCGAGGGTAACAGAAGCCTGTTCCTCGTAATCATCCGGATTGATTGAAAGATCTGATTCATTAAACGATTTTGAGTTGTCATGAAGCTCGGATGTTGCCATTCCGTTCTTATCGGCCCACTCATAATATGTTAACAGGTTCCCGCCTTCGTCTACGTAATAATACGGATTATCAAGACTGATGGAGGATTCATCATTTCCACGGTCTACGGCTATATACTTAATGAAACCTACGTTATTTATGAGGTAATATCCGCTCTTGAAATAATCCGGAATCTTAATTATGGCGTAACCGTTTGCAGATAACTCAAAATTTGTTGTCTTATACATCTCTGTAGATTTAAAAAGACGGGTATCTGCATTCATCATTACCTGCTGTGGTGTGGTTCCGATGAAAACATTTGCCTGAATACCAGCATCCTTGGAGAGACCGGTTATTGTACCTGCATCACTAAGATATGTATTATTAAGCGGTGTACCGTTCATGGAATCAATGATGATATCTGTGTTAGCGGGAATCTCAAGCTGACTAAGCTGCTGATAAGCTGTTCCGGCCGCATAATACATGGTCCCTTCCTTTGAAACGATCTTACCTGCTCCGTTAGCCTTAAGTCCGCTGACACCTATTGAGTAGCCTTCGTCTATGAATCTCTCCCACGTAAAGTTTGATACATCACCTGATGAGCTCTTATAGATAAGCTGATCGTTCTTGTAAAGTGTAGGGATCGCATTATCCCAGTTAGTGAAAGCGAGTACTCGGTGATTTGCTTCAGGATCCTCAAGCCCGGTCTCTGAATCTTTTGATGCTATGAACTCGATTCTTGTCCCCTGTGGGTCATTAGGGTTAAAAGACTTATCTTCAACCGGTGCATAATAGAATGAATCACCAGCTTTTACATAATAACCACCGTTTTCAAGATCGTTTACGGTAACTGCGGTGAGAGCGTGATCGACAACCACTTCTTCTTTTTCCTTCTTCTTGCAACCGGTCGCTGAAAGAATCGCTGTTGCAATGATTAGGACAGTAAACACATTCCTTTTCATAAATCTCCTTTTGTTTTGAGCCTTGCCCCACATGGGACACTTTTAAAATCTGTATTAAAATTTCCTACCGCACATAGGACAGTAATTAATCCTGAACCGTTTGGTTTTCATGAAATCAACATCATTTATCATGACGTTTACAGATATGCTATTAGTTGCTGTATCGAAAATACCGAAATTTTTCACTTCAATCCCAAGTTCACGAACTTCTGGGTCGGGAGTGTATTTCTCTTTGGCTTCAAATAAGTACTCATCGGGACAGTTCCCAGGCTCCTCAGAATGACAATATGGACATTCTCCATCAGCAAATTCAACAGGTTCAATGATTTCTAATTCTTTTTTCATTTCTTCTCTCCTTCGTATTTCATAATCAACAAACAAGAATGTTACAGAAGATACATTCAGTAAAATCCACAAGAACAGCAACATAGATCTGAATGGTGATCATTTTTCTCTGACCATCAAACGTTACATTATCGTTGGTCCATGTACGTTTTACATCAAGTCTTTCAATACATGATGCAAATGACATCATCTTTAATGACTCTGCACTCAGCACACACCCGTCAAGCTTCTTCACATAGTCGAGGGTATAGTATCTGTCTGCGATTGACTGTATCTTTGACAATGCTATGCTCTCTGACTGGTCCTCTTCCGGAATGTCATGGAACATCTCTGCTATTTCGTATGCGTCACCAAATGTTTTATTGGCTGCACGGTCAAGCTTCTCTATTCTCTGGATAATTTCGTTCTTCATATTTGTCCTTTCCCATATTTAGAGATAAGGCCTTTTGTCTGCCTTATTTTAATTATGTGTAGACTTTTTTCTTTATTAGTATTTTCCAGAAAAAAACATAATAAAATTTTTTGCCGGTACTTATCATGCCTCTACATGTGATGCAACAAACCTTGCGAAAGCAGCGCATATAAGGAAAAACGGGATAAATAGAATGTTCTTTACCACAAGTTTAGATACAGCAAGCTTTTCATCCTTATTTGGATCAGTGAAATCAAGATATAAGCCTTGTGTTTCTTCATCTATGATAAGCTTTGCTCCTTTATCAAGCTTATGCCCATTTCCATCAATAACTTTTGTGACTTTATATGTTCCAGGCTTAAGTTTCAGTGGGTCTCCACTTTTGTTGACGGTAAACTGATAATTAACAGAGACCCTTGAAAGTGTGACATTCAAAGGTGTTACAAGACCTTCTGCAAGCTCAACATCAACAACAACATTTCCATCCTCATCAACGTTTGATACATCTGAAAGCATATTTCCCGCTTCATTTTCCGCTAAAATAGTTTCTGCTTCTGTTTCCTGTGCTGCAGCTTCTACCGCATATACAGGACCAATAGATGCTGTTGGTACTGTTGTGAATAGCATTGTTGAGATCATCATTACTTTTAATAGATTCTTATGCATAAGTTACCTCTCAAAATCATTTGTACAGATTAATTATGGGAGGGGTTGTTCCGTTATTAGTAAATTTCTGAGATTTTTTCATAAAAGAAAAGAGACTCTCTTCGCTGAGAGAGTCTCTTTCCAGAGTGTTGATATATGTTCAACAACCATTATTCATACTGTGTATTTTATGCCCTTATTATGTTATCGTCGCATAAATACATCTTCATAATCATCTTCAAAATCTTCCATATATCTATTAAAATTCTCAGGATCTTCGGACCTATATATATTATCATCCAGTTCCTGGTCTTCTAAAGAGTATATTTTGTCGACCTTTTGTGCTTTATCAAACACTTCCTTTATAACCTGCTTTATTTCATTTGCCCTTTCCGAATCCGTTATGTCAATAAAATTTAGGCCACGTTTTAATTCTACATAGGCCCTAGTCCTGTCCAGGTATTGTTCATATGTCTTACATCCGGTCTCTTTGACAATTTCTTTCTTTAGTTCTTCTTTTATCTCTTCTTTTGCTCTATGATTAGCCTTTCTGAGAAGCTCATTTTCTTCTGCCAAGAACCTGATTTTTTGACTCTTTTTAAAATCCGAAAACTTTAGATCCTTGTAGTCTTCATTAGCTCTTTCGTAATATTCTTCCATCGTCTCTTGTGGCTCCGGTTTACAGAGGCATTCTTTTGCGACATTATCAAGTGGAGTATACAGGAATCTTTTTACATCCTTGTGTTGCGCAAATACTCCACTATTTTCAGGAGAAAGATCCAAGTCCTTTGAACAGTCCTGATAATACCTATTGTGAAGCTCTATAAGTGAACTTCTCGTTGGCAGATATGACCGGCTGCTTAATTTCCCGTTTGAAATAGGAATCACCAATGCGTGAATATGTGGTTTTCCTTCATCCATGTGCAATACCGCAGATACTACATTTTCTTTACTGAACTCTTTACATAAGAAGTCTATGTTCTTTTTCTTCCATTTGTCATATTTAAAGCCTTTCGGAAGGTCTCCATCACCGAGCTCCATACAAAACGAAATCCCCAAAACCGCATTTTTGTGGATTTTATGTGTGTCATAATATCCGCTTTCACCAATTCTTCTTTGAAATGCCTTTTCGTAAGTTTCTTCCGAATAACCTATCAATTGTTCATTTAGATAAGAACTATCCTTATCTACATTGCAGGCATAGAATCCTTCATGCCTATAGTTGTGCTTATAAGCCCGTTGCAGTTCTTTCTTGGTGTGTATGAATTCTATGTTAAATGTGCCCTTTGCAATGCTCATGATAAGACCTCCTCTCTATGTTCTACATTTTAATTATGGGAGGAGATGATCAGGATAATCGCGTTTGGTGTGTGTTTGGATCAAATTCATGTCCTTTAATCACAAAAAAACACCCGTCATTCGAAACGACGAGTGTTAATGTAAAGCCACATTATTCTACGTTAAGAGTGTCTTCTCCAAGGACTGAAGTGGGAAACTGCCAGTCTACGAAGTTGAACAATTCTTTTGCTCTTTCGGTGTCGCCATTCAGAAGATTAACAAAATCCCTTACGGAATAAGCATCTTCTCTTGAAATGGCTCCGTCTTCATTATTTTCGTAAGCATACTCTGGAATATAGATTATATCGTCCGGCTTTGATGTATCCCATACGGACTTATAACCTGTCCCTTGCTTAAGTGGCATCTCAGGCATGTCATGCTGTAAGTTATGCTCGTTAAATTCTTCTAATGTCATCGTTCACCCCATGCAGAAAGGGAATATCTCATCGTACGACCACATCATTGAGTTTCTGTTAGCTTCAACGTAACGCCTTAGCTGTTTTTCAATCCACTCTGGCTTATAAGGTACCTTATATTCCCTCATATATGTTTTAACTGTATCGAAGTTATTGAGTGCCCATTTAAGTAGTGCCTGTCCATCTTCTTTTGTTTCAGGCTGAATGGAAGCACAGGTCGGATACTTTTCCGAGACTCGGCACCACTCTTTTATAGCTTTCTCCGGATCGTGTTTATAGACACGGCCCGGCGCTTGCTCGCCATATGGCGATATTGTTGCTGATATCAGGTATTTCATACCGCTCCTCCCAATAGAACCACGGGTTGTGTGGTTTTTCTTCTGGTAATGCGTTTTTCTCCAAATGATACGATATCCCCGTCAATCGAATCTTGTATGATTCGTTTAGCCTTCAATAAGGCTTCTTCTTCCGTAAGGGCACTTATGCTCATACGTCTGAACCTTTTCTTAACCGTAACATCGAAATCAAAAGAGAATGTTTTCTGTGTTTTCTGTGACTTGTTCATTTTATCCTCCATATTACTTATATTTTTGAGGCTTCGGGTATGATGGTGGGTAAAAATCATACCTTAAAACCATTTTTTAACAATTGAAAAACCACCTGTGTTTCTGTAATGTATTAGCAACCAAACTTCTACATTCAGAGATACCGGAGGTACCCACAGGTGGTTTC
>JAGAXP010000050.1 GCA_017940955.1 Oribacterium sp. | reverse complement strand
AGCCTGATAGGAGGACTTGGTCTTTTTATAGCAGGTATGTACATGATGAGTCATGGTATCGAAAAAGTAGCAGGTAACAAGCTGCGAAAGATACTGGAGACGTTTACAAGAACAAGACTGACGGGAGTGCTTGTCGGATTGTTCTTTACAGCTGTTATCCAGTCGTCCAGTACGGCGACGGTTATGGTTGTAACCTTTGTTAATTCCGGTTTGATGGCCCTTTCCAATGCCTGCGGAATCATACTTGGTGCCAATATAGGTACCACCGTAACGGCGATGCTCGTAGCCTTCAGACTATCGGCTATAGCACCTATATTTGTTTTCTTCGGTGCCGTAATGATGAATTTCATTCCCAATCCCACTGTGAAGAAATCCGGTGAGATAGTAATGGGATTTGGGCTTTTGTTTGTGGGTATATCCACTATGTCCAGCTCCATGGCAGCCCTCAGAGAGATCCCGGCTGTCATAACCTTCCTGTCAAGCTTCACGAATCCGGTGCTTGGCGTACTGATGGGATTTGTTATAACATCCATTGTTCAGTCATCTTCAGTGACTGTTTCAATCCTCGTTGTCATGGGTTCCATGGGACTCGTTGATCTCAGGATATGTATGTTCATCATCCTTGGATGTAATATCGGAGCCTGCTCAAGTGCGGTTCTAACAGCTATTCAGGGCAACAACAATGCAAAGCGTGCAGCGCTCATTCACCTGCTTTTCAATATCTTCGGCACAGTCCTGATGTTTGTCCTTCTGCTTCTGTTTGCGCCGCAGATTGAAACCATCATCAGAACTATCTCAGGAACCGGAGATGATCCGGGATCCCTGGGACGAAACATAGCGTTTGCCCATTTTATCTTCAAGGTATTCCAGGTAATCGTATTCTATCCGTTTATGGATCAGATCATAAAGCTTACCTATGTTCTCGTCAAAGACAGCGATGAGCCGGAAGAAAGCGAAGATATCTTCAAACTCAGGTATATCAATCTTAACAAGCTTCCAAACCCTGCGGTTGCCATCTATATGGCTAAACAGGAAATGGAGAGAATGGCTAATGCGGCTTTCACAAATCTTACTACAGCCATGGATTGCCTTCTCAACGAAGATGTCTCCGGAGTCGAAAAGGTTTATGAAACAGAGAAATATATCGATTGGCTTTGCGAGCAGATCAATACCTACATGACAAAGATCAACCAGAATGCCATTCCTTTGAGGGATGCAGATCTCATCGCAGGATATTTCCATGTTTGCTCTGATATTGAACGAATCGGAGATCATGCAGAAGATATAGCTGATATAGTTAAGTATTTTAATGAAAAAGACGTTCACCTGTCAAAGGACGCCAAAGAGGAGCTTGCAGGCATGATGTCTATTGTTAAAGAGCTTATGAAGGATTCTTTGGATATGTTTGTTACCGGTGATATGGCAAACATGGAGAAGGTCAGAGATCTTGAGAATCAGACAGATAAGCTTGAACGTGAGCTTCAGGACAAGCATATACAGCGACTCAGCGAAGGTTTATGTTCCGCTCAGGCGGGTGTATTCTTCTCAGATATCATTTCCGGAATCGAGCGTGTAGGAGACCATGCTACAAATATCGCATTTTCACTTTATGATGCGAAGAACCGCAGAAATGAAAAGGCAGGTTAATCAGAATTTGAAGCAGCCATGTGATCGTAGATCATACAGTCACATGGCTGCTTTTTTTTGGGGAGTTTTAATCCACCGGGGACAGTTCTCGCCGTAGAGAACCGTCCCCGGTGGATTAAAACATGAATGGCGCCAAAAAGCGTAGCAGTTTTATGACTGCTACGCTTAAATAGTCTAACTTTTTAGGGGTGTCATTAATTCTACCTCTTTTAGTGTTTATAAATTTATCCTGCAACACTTTCAGCTACATTACCGTTGGTATCGACTCCGGCTGCTGCAAAGTCTGCTGCAGCTGCCTGTGTATCAACAGGAGCTTCAGAGGCTGCGGTTTCTGCAAAAGCTGTTTCCGCAGGGGTTTCCGTAGCGTTTTCTGCTATGGTCTCAGCAACAGTTTCTGCGGCAGCTGTCTCGGTTACAGCAGTTTCTGCTACAGTGGATTCTGCCACAGCAGCTGCAGTTTCTGTTCCTGCAGCAGCAGAAGAAGAAACAACTTCCTTGTGGGAGATTATCTCATTTGCAGATCTTGTAGGAGCAACCTGTGATCTGATACCTGTCTCGGGGTTTCCTGAGTCATCATTTATAACTTCATACCACTCACCTTCGTGATACTCATAAAGTGCACCATCAATATATTTCGTATCGCCTTCCTGATCTCCTTCAGGAACTTCAGCTTCGGTTTCCTCTGAACCGGGACCTCCGGATCCGTTTTCATCTTCGGTTTCACCGAATAACGCTCTGATTTCTTCTGTACTTAATTGATGAATCTCCTTTGTTTCGAACTCATCATAGGACATAGGGAGCTTAACATTACCTGAAACGATTATACCTGCAAAGGTATTGGCCTCGTCAGCTGATCCGAAGGATACGGTTATGGTTTCTGCCGGCTTAAAATCATCGTTAATAAGTGTGATATGCTGCTCTGATTCTGTGCCCTTAAAATCCACTGTGGAGCGTCCGAAAGGATTGCCGTCAACAGTAACGTAAACATCATTGGAGCCCGGAAGATATTCATAGTCGATTGCAAGTAGACCTGAAACAGGATTATCGTTATCATCACGGATGTAATCTGCAAGATACACATAAGTAGTGTCATCAATCTTCTCAAAGTCACCTGCAGATATGTAAGTAAAGTTTTCAAGAGCATCTGAAGCTGCGTTGAGGGTTTCTGACGCAGTATCGAGAGTCTCACAGTTTTCCGAGTGCTCACGGATTGCCTCAATGATCACATCCGAAACTGCTGCATTACCGTCAGCATTCTGATTTATCTTATCATCAGCAACAGTATCTGCCGCATTGCTGCCGTTTGCTTCCATAAGCTTTGCTACATCTACCGTCAAACCGTAGTAGTGACCTGTGATGTTCTGAATTGCGGAAGCATTGTCATCGGCGTAGCCTTCAGGATTAGTGACAGAAGAAGGCTCGACGAGAGAAATGAGGGTTGCTTCCGGGCATCTCTTTGCAAGAGCACGGATGAGGCCTTCATAGAAAATTCCGAAGCTTGAAGGCTCGTCGTGGTTTCCAAAGCTAAGAATAACCGCATCATACTCCACATCCTCGGGGAGCTGCTTTGCAACAGCATAGCCTGAGTAAACCGTGTTGTCTGAAGGAAGAGAATAGTTGTCCAGCAGAACCTCGGAGCCGAAGGCCTCTGTTATCTTTGAGGAAAGAAGCTCAGCCCATGCTGCAGAGGAATCCTCGAGATTGCTTCCCGCAGCAAATCCATCGCCTATGACTAAAACTGATACAGGCTTTCCGTTATTGAGCTTCGTGTAAAAATCTCCGGTTTCGGCGCTCTCGTTTGTCTCTTTCTGCTGACCGGCAGAGGTTTCGGCTAATGTTGTCTCCTGAGGTGTCACGGCAGAGTTGTTCTGACTGCTGACGGCGGCGATGCCAAGCAGTATAACCGCTAAGCCGGCGGCTCCACCGATACAGGCTTTTTTGTTATTCTCAAAAAAAGTTTTGAAATCCATTGTTATCTCCTTAATACCAATGCTGTGAAAGGCTAATGCTTTGACCATCCACGGTTGATGCGCAATGTTTTTTATTTGTGCGCAAGGTGCTGATTAACACAGTGATTAATAATACTTTCATTAGCGGTAAAAATCAATTAACTTTATTTGAATATTCTCGCAAAATGAGGTCAAAGGTAACAGTTCAGCCGGTGGACCATGGGGACGGAGTTAGTGGTCCACCGGCTGAACTGTTACGGTCAAAGGGTAATAGCCCGTTCCGGGTACGTGGGGTCATGGCCGGGAGATATACCTTTACTTATGGATTGCCCGAAAAAACAGAGCCTCCGGTCAGCCTTAGCTGACAGGGGGCTCTGAAAGATCGTTATTGAATGATTAAGGAGTGACTGTTATGCCTACGGTTGGACCTGCAGTATTCCACTGACTGACATCTATTCCCTGACCGGCTTCAACAGTGTAGGGGACTGTAGGCACTACGATGGTGGCAGAGTCGGCAGGATCACTGATAACAGCCTGTTCGGTTGCTTCAGGTGTTTCTGCTGCTGCGGTTTCGGGGACTGCTTCTGCCTCTATCTGCGCGGATGTTTCTGCGGCAGTAGTCTGAACAGGTGCTGTTTCGGGAGCAGCGGTTTCAGTGGCTTGAGCGGATGTTTCGGCAGGAGCTGAAGTCTGCTTCGGAGCAGCTTTTTTCGCAGGAGCCTTGGTTTCGGAAGCTTTGGTTTCCTTTTTGGTCTCTTCCTGCTTTTTCTTATCCTTTTCTGCTTCGCTTTCGGTCTCTTTCTTTACAGTATCAGCCTTAGTTTCTTCTGCAGTTGTTTCCTGAACCTTGGTTTCCGCCGCAGTAGTTTCTGCAACAGTAGTTTCCTCCGCGGTAGTTTCTTCTGCAGTTGTTTCCTTTACAGTAGTTTCCTCAACGGTGGTCTCGGGAGCCGTAGTTTCCGGTGGAAGAGGAAGCTTCTCGTACTTGTCATGAGGCTGATTGAAATTGAGATTTCCGGTTATGATGAGTCCATGGAAACCGTCTGCCTGTTCCTTCGTGGCGAAGCTGACTGCGATACTGTCATTAATTGAAGCATCATTATCAACTATACGTATATGTCTTTCGGGAGCTGCATCCTCCTTTTCAAAAGAAAGACCTCCGAAGATGTCATTGTCGATAACTACCTGGGCGGTGTTATTTCCGGTGAGATAGTCATAATCAAGGCCGATCATACCGACGGTTTCCGAACCGAGAGCCATAAGCTCCTGTGCACCAATGATGAAGTTGCAGTCATCGAGACGCTGGAAACTGTCTGATGCGATGTAGTAGTAATGATCGTAAAGAGT
>JAGAXP010000049.1 GCA_017940955.1 Oribacterium sp. | reverse complement strand
TCATATAAACAATTGTACCTTGAAAATATCAAAATCAATTTTTGGAACAAAGAAAGCCTGAGGAGGCAATCTAAGTTCATGGATATGATCGATAGTGCTATAGAGCTTCGACTTGTTTCTTCAAGTTTTGTCATGATTAATCCAAGACTGTGACTATGTTTTGATAATGCAAATTTTCGCTCTACTTCAATTCTGTCAACGCTATCCACGTACTCCGTGTGCTTATCAATTGAAACATTCTTTCCGGGCCTTCCTAAAGCTGGTCCCGCAAGTCTTATCCCACGTGCTTTACAGTATGCAAGATTTTCTCTGTTTCGGTAAATCTTATCTGCAAGTGCTCGTTTATGTCTCTTCTTTAGATACAAAATATCATTTCATGTAGACAGAGGTATGTCCTAGCAAAAAAGAATATTATTTTCTTTATAGCTTTCTTAATCAAAGCATTTGTTCGCATAGATTAATAGATGTTTGAAAACAAATGAAAAAGCAGATGCAAGTAAAATTTAACCTACATCTGCTTTATAATTATTTTGTTCTGAGTATTAAATTATCCGTGCATGTAACCTATGGTATACATGAACAAGGCATATATGAGCGTCCAGTGATCCATTAAAAAACTATTAACTGCCTCAATCATCATCCTTCATTCTCTTTTTGTGGTATACTCGTACCAAGTCTTCAAGTTTTTATATTTTGAGCGGCTGTTGGTTAATTTAGGGTCGGCCGCTCTTTTTATGTCATTTTTCCTTATTCATAACAATAGTAAGCACCCTTAGTTCTCTTCCAGATGCCATGACCCTGCTTGAACTCAGCCTGGTAAACCACGTTGGCCGGGATCTGAGATCCGTTCTCTAGAAGGAACTTAGCAGCCGCGACTGAATCAGCATTTGGCACGTTATAGAAGCTTCCGTTCTTGATCGGTGAATAAGGGTACTGCTGATACCGTGAAGCCAAAGACAACTTATCCTGCATGGCTGGAATCTGCCGGGAGGTGGTTCTATCGTCTTGCTAATGGCAAGAATGCTCATGGCTGGTTAGAGATCCCAGAGAAGAAGAATCCCGCAAAGAAGCACTGGTATTTCTTTGATAACAAGACCGGAGAAATGCTCACTGATACCTGGATCAAGGGACAGTCCGGCTGGTACTATGCCAATAAGGATGGAGCTATGCCTACAAGTACATGGATTCTCGGAAAAGATAAGAAGTGGTACTATGTCACTTCATCGGGTCTTATGGCGACTGACTCGTATATTCAGGATACGAAAGGCAGAGGTTTCTGCTATGTAGATAAGGACGGTATATGGGATGGCAGGTACCTTAATGCGGTCAACTCAGGAAAGGTGGTATCATGAATACTTACAAACTTAAAGATGGTACTTTAAAGGTCCTTGCTGAACGATATGATATGGGTGCAACCGAAGGCTACAATGTCCAATAAAGAGATGGGTTCAACTTTGTATTGTGTGAGAAAGAGAGTTTTGAAAGGAACTATGAACCCCTATTGAGAATTTTTCCGAGTTTTGGAAATATTCTCAGTATAATAAAGCCTCCGGCTGTTATAGTCGGAGGTTTTGTTATATTATTTTTATAATTATTCATTCAGAATATCTGACACACCACACTTATGTCTCTCTTTATATAGTCTTGCAACAGCACTTGCAACATATTTACAAAATATATATGGTCTCTGAGAGTTGCTTCCATCCACTACCTCATATAATATTGGTACTCCGTCTGCTTTAAAATGTCCTAACGAGGAATTAAAGCGACCTCGACTGTTGGTCCATTTAAAATCGACATATCCATGTATTGGTGATCCAATAGTAATTCCTTCTATCTGTATATGAGTAGAACCATATCTTTCTGCAGCCTCTTTAACAGCTTCTGATAACATCTGATAATCCATAATGTCTCCTCTGAACAAATGATTTAACAAAAAATTTTTTTGTAACACTTAAATAGTCCTATCATTATACCTACACAAGAAGCTCCTATTGCCCCAGATTCCCAATCAAAACACCAATTAGTGTCATCATCCATCTTAATTGTTTTAATTGAAGGCTCAACAACGGTCTTAGTAATAATCTCTTTGGGCTTTTCTATATTAGGTCGGGCACAATCACAGCATTGTAATTCCCCAAATTCATTTATAAAACATACAAACACCTTCCTTCCCTTGCAGGATTTCTGCTGGTTTAATTCAAATGCATCACATCCAAGCTTTCGGTCATTTGTAAGCAAAAGCTGAATATAATCTGATTTATATGACATAAGCTCTGAAAGAAGCTGATTGTCAGCAAAAGCATGTGCTACTTCCTCATCAGATAGAATACAATTTTCCACCTGAAAAATATTTATATTTGTTAATAAAAGCTCCACCGATTTCATTGCATAACTACTCTTCTCGGGTATACTGGAACCAAGGTGTCTCGCTAGCTCGGTGTAGACTGCTTTAGGAACAATTATTTTTTTATTGTTTGTTAAAAAGTAGTCTTTATTATTTTCAACGAACTGCCGAAAGCCCCGTGCCATTAGAGTAGATGTATCCACAACTATTCTCTCAGCAGAATCAATGATTTTCTCTGTATACTGAATATTATTCATCCTTAACCACCTTTTATTTAAACCTTACTCTTACTCTTTGTCTCAGTCTCCGGAAGCCATCAACAATTTCTCTTGACACTGTAAATTATAGATGGTACTTTGTTTCCAATCAATGGGTTATATCATATCTACGGCGCATATTAAACAGTGTAAACGGAGGTAAAATATATGTCTGGACACATCGATGAAGAAAAAGCAAGAATTTGGAATGAACGTTTTGAACTAAAATTAAAGGAAAACAATCTTTCTCAACGGACGTTTATTCAAAAATATAGAGAAAAATTTGGAAGCGGAAGCCAAGCTGATGTAAGTAAATGGATGCATATTGGACATCGTGATGGGCGAACAAACGGTAAACGAGGATTTCCGGCTTTTGAAACGATGTGTAATATAGCAGAAATTCTAGGTGTTTCTATCGGATATATGATTGGCGAAACAGATAATGTGACTTTTGATATTGAAAAAACATCTGAATATTTAGGTCTTTCAGAACTTTCTATTAAAGCCATAAAGAATATAATGACAAGAAACTTTGATTCAATAAAAGAGCGAAACTTTAAATGGGTTTTTTCCCAATTGGATCAATCATTAGAATGTCTTCTTCAAAACCCTTTATTTATTGATTATCTATACGGAATAGGTGAGTTAGCAAACACAATACGTTACTCTGAAAATATGCCGAACCCACATGACTTAGCTTTAAAAATAATTCCTGAAAAATATAGAAATGATGTCGAAACTCTTCATAATGATGTTTATGATGCTATCGATAAAGGTATTGATACATCATCTGACGTCTTATGGGCTTTTGAAAAACTACTAGACAATGCAGATTATGAAGCAACATCTCTCCCAGATACGGCTAATCAAAATATTAATGCGGCAAAATACGAACTGTATTCCACACATAATAAGCTTATAGATAGCTTAATATCTAATGAAAATATATCAAAATTATATGTTCTAAAGACCGATGATGTTAACAACGAATCAAAACAGGCGTGAAAAATTTTGATAATAACAATGTAGATACTTTCAAGGGCTGCAATACGATGATAATTTCGTACTGCAGCCCTTTTTTGTCTTGCCCATTTATTTTGAAAGAAAGGAGGGCGATCAGTGGTGGAACAGCCACTACTCGCTGTTAATGAAAGAAAATAAAATGATTAATAAGGAACATGGAACAATTTAGTATTCACTACTATATTCGGCACTAAAGGTTTTCATATAAATCAAAAAATAAAAAAGCCGGGACTTTTACATCCCAGCCTTTTCACGAAAGGTAAAAACAACCATGTTTTTACTTAAAGAACATTTATAATATTGTAAATGAATTCGAACTTTTCAATGGTTATCGACCATTTTCTAATGACCTTTTTCGGCACAATCATACTTTGACATCAGGGTTCTTTTCTCCAAACTTTTCTTTTAAAGTATCACCGATTTCACGTCGCGGTTTACCTTGTTTTTCCATATTTTTGATTGTCTTATAAGCAGCGAACAGTGTGGAAGGTCCTATCTCTGAACTAAAGTACCCGATTCCCTGATTCCACACCAACAGTTCAAAAACATCGTCCAACGCTGCGCTGTCCAGACCATGTATATATGCCTTCACCAGTTCTCTTGTTGCCTGACGCATACGTCCTGCCCCTACTGCATTAGTAAGCGAAAGTAATAATCTTATCTCATAAGGTAGATGACGTTTATCATCGCTCCAGGTCAAATCCCAAAAATCAACTGCAATATTGCCAAGATTTTCGTCAATCATTGGCATATTGGTAAGAGCCGCCGGACGCATCGGAATATCCCTTTCTTCTTGTCTTATTTCCTTACGATAGAAGTATGTATGATATTCTGCATTTCCTTTCTTCTCTGTATAATGCTCAAAGCCTATTCCTTCCATAACCTCATAAAGCGGTATTGGCTCAAATGACTGAATGATTTCTATTCCTTCTCCGACCGGCACCTGTAGCGCCTGCTTCTTCATTCCTTGAAAAAAATTCCCTTGTACGCCTCTTACATCAATTTGTTTAAACCCTGAAATCTTATCTTTCCAATCTGAGTAACTCATTTTCAGTTCCTCCAAACATAATATTTTCTTCTCATAAAAAAAACCGGGATGTCCCGGCTTTCTTCTAAATGGAGTGATAGTTTAATCTGTCTCTTCCGGATAAAGAGTATAGCTAAGACTTACAAATACCTTGCTTCTTGTAGCCTTCTTGTCTTTTCCTTCGTTCTCGTAAGGAACTACCATCTCACATCCAATTACATTTGTGCCGCCGTTTACAGCTGTAACATATGCAAAATCATTGGCATCCGTTTTTGTTGTGACTGTATGATGGTTCGTAACATCAGGAATGATATCAACATTTGCCATAGGCTGTCCTTCATGAAGGAGCTGTACAGCAAATACATCACCTACATTGAGCTTTGTAGGATCAGTTGATGGAACGAACTGATATGGCATATCCAGCATAGGCTGAACATTATCTACACTCTTCAGATAGTTAACGCTGTACTTTAAAGCATGAGTCCCGATTGTAGAACCCTCTACCTCATCCATTGGCTTTGGAATCCATTTCCCTTCAGCGTTATTGCTCCAGTAACCATAATCAAGAATGACATCTACAACAGAAACATCATCTGTAGGATTGATGTAAAGATAATTGTCGCCCTTCTGTGGCTCAAGAGCTGTGGCATTGTACTGAGCGTTATAAGCATTCATCATGAGAAGACCGTTTGGATCATATCCATTGTCCTTCCATCCCTCTCCCACTACCAGCTGTGTACGGTCTGTTCTTTGGGCAAACCATGCACCATGGGCAAATGATGAGATTGGGGTTGAAATGATGCAACTTGTTGCTAATAAAACTGAGAATAACTTCTGACTGATTCTTTTCATAACTCCTCCATACTATGTACTTTTGTGGTTAGCATTAACTAACTGTTTAAGTTTTATATATCCGAAAAGAATCTGTGTCAAGATATAATTAAAAAATATTTTCTTTCCCAAAAATTTAAGGTCATATTCCAAATACGGAACATGACCTTTTTTCTTATTTTATCTGTGAAAGTGCATTTTTAACGGCTTCTTTCAACGCGTCAGATGTTACTGTGGCACCCGATACCGCATCAACTGCATCTATTTCTTCAGGTGATGATAATCCTATGAATTTCTCCGGAATTGCATCAATGGCCTTTGTACCAATGTTTGGCGTCTCATTGTTTGACATAACCTTTACATCACTGATCTTTCCATCATCTACAGTTACTTTAACCTGAACATCGCCTTCCATACCCTTAGCTGTGCCGATATATTCATTATCGGCAGTTTCAGCTTCTGTACTTTCAGCTTCAGCTGGCTTCTCAATACCATAGAATACATTTATAAGCTCGATTGTCTTTGCAGCAACGTCGGCAGAAAGTGCAGCACAGCGTGACTTTCTGTGAGGGTCGCTCTTCTCAGCAACTCCGGCAGCTGTCATCCATGTTCCAAGTGAATCTACACAGTTCACGGAAGGTGATGTTGTATGAACATCATCATACTCTCCCTCGTAAATTGGAAGAACTGTTGATGTATACCAAGCCTGAAGTTCCTTTAAAACATCATCCTGGTTCTCCTTAGGTATAAGAAGCGCAATGGCCAATGTTGCACCGCCAAGAGATCCGCAGTATGAACCGCATGTATAACCGGCATGTCCAAGAAAAGCCATCTCATGTGAGAACTGATTGTATGGATAACCATACTTATCTGCCAGAGCACCCAACAATCCATCAAAAACAGATGCTCCGCATCCACCGAGTTTGAACCACTGCTCGTATACTCTTGCCTGAATTTCCTTCTTATCAAGTTCATGCCATTCAAGAGGAAGTGTTATTGCAGGGATATCATTTGTTACTTTATTTTCAACAGCAGCTGTTGTTTCCTCAACTGTTTCTGTCTCATTTGTTGTTGTGGCTACCGGAACCTGACTTTCCTGACCACATCCTGTTAATGTTGGAACTGCCGCAAAAGCTGCAAGGCCAACAGCTGTTTTCCCAGCCTTCTGCAAAAATTCCCTTCTTGTGAACTCCTTCATAATTGTCCTCCCTAAGTTATTTGACTCATAATTTTTAATTATATTCAAACAATATCACTCAAAATTTAATATTGTACAGTTTATTTATCCGAATGTTAAATAATTAACGTAATATTATCATGCATTTGATTTTATACACTTTCTTTTATGGAAATAGACAAAACCAATGCTTACATGAATGGCTTATATTATTAGTGATGTCTAAGAATAATGCTTAAATAGGTGTCAGATGTCACATCAGCCGCAACCATAACAGGTAAATTACGACCGGTCTATGCCAATCGTAAAAGGAGCTGCTATGACCCTATTAATCTGAGTCTAAATTATGGACAATCCGGAAGAAGGGAACTATCATATCATTGGTTAGATATATCTAACCTTGAAAAGCATTACGATTTTATTGATTTAGGGTGATTCCGGAGGTTAAGAATATGGAACTGCAATTAGGAGACGTTCAGACAACAGCACTGATACCACTTGCGATAAAGGCAAGTGAGACTTTAAGGGAGAATCCTCGTATCAAGGATCCAAAGGCAGTAGACATTATCAGAACTAGTTAATGAACGTATTTCATTAAGCCCTGAAATGGCGATTAGAATAGGGAAAGCGACTAATACATCAGCAGAAAGCTGGCTGAACATGCAGCAAAAGCTTACTTTGTGGGAAGCTGAACTGCATTCGCCCGAGAACGTTATTTCTTTTCCTTGCCGTAATATAGAAGAAACTACGTTGCTGCAAATGTGAACCTAACGTTATTTTTCATAATCGAGTAGGGCGGATTAAACCGCCCTCTCACACCACCGTACGTGCCGTTCGGCATACGGCGGTTCAACATAACATCAAAGCGTGACGCTCATTATAGTAATCCAAGCAACTCACAAGCTTAGCTTTTCCAAGAATCT
>JAGAXP010000048.1 GCA_017940955.1 Oribacterium sp. | reverse complement strand
TCCCCGCTCTGCATGTAAGTCAGTTCCATGATCATTCCCTCCTTTGACTTCTTCTGTAATGGCCTCATTGGTTTCAGCGCTTTCGCCCTTTACATAATCATCGGTGGAAATATCACCTTGCCGCTTGCTTTCACGCTTTAAAGCATTATATTCATTCCCTTGCCCGTTTGCAAGGCCATTTTCGTTTTTTTCTGCGTATGGTGATATATTCCCCGCACCTGCCTCTTTCTGTCGCTCAGAGACTTCGTTGACGATTCTTTCCTGTCCTGCATTGTCACGGTTTCCGGCAGTTTCCAAGGCACGATCTTCCCTGATTTCCTGCCGTGCTATCTGCTGTTCCGTGATGCGCACTGTCCTGCCGATCTCCATGAGGAGCGGCTCCGTCATTTCAGAAACCGCATTTCCAAGTACGGACATTACCTGCAGATTATTAAAATCCTGCAGGTATTCAAATGAAAAATCATAGTCTGCCGTGTCCTGTCCGCAGCGTGATAAAAGCATGTACCCGATGGAATCCCTCAGAGTATCCCTAATGCGGGTCTCAAGATTCAGGTCATCCAGGCCATAAAGAAGGCTGTCCTCCAGCCTGTCCTTTAAGTCCGGTAACAGATCCCCCGAATAATCTTCCGCAATCCGGTCTGCGATTTCTAGAAGCCTGTACCCTAAACTGCGGTTTTCGTCTGTTTTCCCATAGGTCTTTTCAAGCTGAGCGATAGCTGCACCCTCATCCCTCTCACGCATCTGCCAGATATATGGGAGCCTTCCCACATTCCATGCCGGATGCACGTTCGATACATCAAAGACATACCGGAGGCGTGGCCAGCCGTTCCTCTCCGTAAGCAGCGCGATTCCCTTAGAGCCTTTGTTGACCCAGCAGTTCATCTTTTCATTCCAGACTTCAAGCTCCGCACAGGCTGTAGCATCCGGACGCTGTGCATGGATCAAAAGCTGGTCCATAAAAGGATACCGGTACATCCTGCCTGCGGTATCCAGAAAACGCATCCACGCAGCAGGGTCACGGGACAAGTCCTGCGCCGTGCTTTCTGCCAGGGCGGATACCAGTTCATATTTTGATGCCATAGATCTCCTTTCCGAAAAAAGGGCGGCGGATTGCCTCCACCGCCCTGTCCTCTGTTCCTGTAATTATGGTCAGATAGCTGCCTCAGCCACCCTGCCCATAGCCTGCGGTCTGTCTTTTCTTGCCGTGGATGCAACGATGTTCTGCTTTTCAGCGAGTCTTGCCTTTACGGAGGTACGTTTCCTCTCCTGGCCTTTTTCAGCAGCATTCTTTTCAGGCATTCCCACACGGTCAGACCTTTCCCCCGTTCTATCAGCTGCTTCAAGCTTCGCCGCTTTTTCAGCCATATGCTCCGCTTCCCTGTCCGCACGGAATACGGACTGCTCCTGCGCATCATATTTATAAACATGGTCTGAAAGCCTGTCCTGCGGTGCCACCTGCGTGGCATTCACTTCCTGTACCATGTTTTCAAGAACGGAAAGCTCCATGCCTTCCTTTTCCGGTACAATCAGAACCTCATGCAGGCTGGACGGGAGGATAAAGAAGTTCTCACCGAACCTTTCAGAAATCTCGCCCATGATCTTCGTATCAAGAAGAGCCGTTGCTCCGTTAAGCTTCTCCTGATTTGTAAGAATAAACATATTGCCGTCATCCGGAGGAACCATATCGGAAATTGCTTCTCGGGCGGCATCCTTATCTCCATCGAAACGCTCTACCATATCCGGCAGCATCATCTCCATCATCTTTTCATGCATGGACTTAAAAGATGATACCGACTGGGCTTCCATGTTGGAAAGCGCCGTTTGATGAAGTTCTTCCGTTGATACTCCCCAAGTCTCCATAAGATTTTCCGTAACAGGGGAACTCATGACACCGCCGCCAAGCCTTCCCATGTCAACGTAATAGACCACCGCTAGGTCTTCCATCCGGGTAAAAGGCTTGTCCTCCAGATACTTTTCATTCCCTTCCATTCCCACGATCTTCGGCATAACCTTGTCCTTTGCCTTTTCATAATCCGTGATCATATCCACGGCAAGGGGCTTTTCGATCTCATGCTCCACACGCACATCCGCGATGTTCTGCATGATATCCTCCATGGATTCCCCATCAAGATAACTCTCATAATAGCTATCCAGATAGATGTTCGGGGCAATATTGCTCTCGCTGCTTCTGATCGTAATACCAGTAAGCTCTTCATTATTTTTCTGTACTGTATTGATTCTGATATCCACATCCTCATACTTTTCAGGCAGGAATGCCTTGATTTCCTCCACAATGGTTTCCTTAAATTCATCAAAACTCATATTTGCCATAGCCATCAGTCCTCCTTCTTTTCAATGCTTGCGACAATCTTTTTGAACCCTTTTCCGTTGAAATAATAATCCGAATGGATCACGATACGGTCATCGCTCCTGGTCACGTTCCCGGCTCCGTCCTTAATCCAGAGATAATATTTTCCTGATCTTCCAAGGAAGAGGGTCTGATCTGCCTGATATGCATCGTCCTCCGGTTCGGCATCATCCCTTGTCAGGGCATAACCGGCAATACCGGAACCTGTCTTGGAGAGTTTTGCATTATCATCGCTTCCCCCTGCCCTAACATTCCATCCGTATGCCTCACCCGATGCGTTAAAGGCATCGGATACATCCGTCATGGAGATCACCGGCTCTGTGTTATCCAAGTTGTAAATCTCCACAAACTCCGTAGTTACGTTCCCGGCCCCGTCCTTAAAATATACCGCCGCCCTTGCGCTTCCATACACATCGCCGGTAAAGGTATAGGATCGGCTATAGATGGTTCCGTCAAAGTCCGCCTTCCGATAATCCGATTGGTTATTAAAGGCAATCTGCACATCCCCGACACCTTCATCCGTACAGGTAAATGTAATGGTCTTCATTTTCGACCAGTCCTCTGTGGTTGTCAGTGCGGATGTGACAACCGGAGCCCTGGAATCCAGGTTCGCAAGCGTCACCTGCTTTTCGGAGACATTTCCTCCTGCATCCTGTGCCTGCACATAAAAGGTCTTGCTTCCACTCGCCTCAGTCACAAGATCAAGAGTCTGGGAAAAGGTCGTACCACTTTTGGCACAGGTCACCCAGTCTGATGCAGGTTCCTTCTTATCATCAACAAGCCTCACCTGTACATAGTTCGGCTCATAAACCCAGTTGTCCGTACAGGTAACGGTAAGCGTCGCTTTTGTAGAATATTCGCCATTCTTTGAAGCGTATGATATATTTGCCGACTTGATCTCCGGCGCACGGTTTTCGATCCTTCCTCCATTGCAGGCAAGGGATATCCTCGTAGAATAAGGCTGTACGCTCCATACATCATTTACATAGGAGGCATCCCTTTCCTCATAAGGAAAGGTCAGTGTACAGGAAGCATAGATGCACCCGTTTTTTACAGAGGTTTTGAGGTCTGATACCTCACCGTTTACTCCGCCGCCTGTTCCGCCTACAGAAAGTGTTTCCGCAAGTGCCGCAGCATCCTTTCCAAAGATTTCCTCATTCCAGCCGGTGATGCGCATAGAGGCTCTGTAGGTGTTATCCCCACTCCAGTATCCGGTATTGCTGTCATATGTGAGCATCATTTCACCGCATTTATGGCAATTTATGGTTCCTGACTCCCCATATGCGCTGTTGAAGTAAGTATGCCCTTTTCCATAGGTATAACCACAGACCGCACAGGTCCCACCGTCACAGCTGATCACATTTCCTTTTGCATCCCTGCAGGATTCCGACACGCTTCCATAGGAATTGCAGTAGGTACATCTGTGATAATGGTATTTCTGATCCGGCCTTGTGTACCACTGAGATGTATCATCCACATGAGATCGCTTATATACCGTGATATAACCGCACTCCTCGCAGTACCGTGTCTCCCCTGCATTCCACCAGCCGCAGGAATCGTTTCCCATAGTGGTAAACTCATGGTGTTCTATGTCATATTTTTTCCCGCATACGGCACATTCCTTCCAATGGTGATCTCCATCATGGTTTTCCCGCAGGTAATTCTCACAGTCATGGCTTGCCGCCTCTCCTGTATAGATATCCGTAAGGTCGATAAGGTCGCCTACCACCCTGTCCGTGCTCTTTGCATCTGCATTAGCCATAAGCACTCTTTGAGGCAGAACCACCTTGGACTCAATTATGGGATCAAGCACTGAATCCTCAGATAATTCCTCAATCTCCTCGATATGAAAGTCAATCGTATCTATGACCGACTCATCAGGTGGCAGGTCAGACTCGTCAACTTCATTCCACCCATCATCAAAGCCTGCCTCATCAGAATCAGATAGGCTTTCATCGGTGTCTGAACCCATATCAGCGTCCGATTCTTCCAAGCCTTTGGTATCTGTCAGCCTATTGTCAGGACCGCCATCCTCCGAGAAATTATCAACACTGTTATCAGAAATATCCTTATCTACGGTAGTTCCATCGGCTGATGTTCCGTCATCAGAAACGGCTTTATCCTCTTTTCCATTATCCTCCGATACTCCGCCATCAGAAGATGCTTTATCTTCCGCAGCGCTATCATCCGGTATCGCTTCATCTGCTTCCTTCTCTGAGGAACCACCATCCGATTCTTCCACTCCTGCAACATCCCCAACAGTATCCGCATCAGACTGTAACTTATCCTGTGACGCACCGATATCTGCATCACCTGATGAAACAGTAACGCTGCCCTGCCCGGGTTGTGACATAAACTCCGGCATAGACGCCTCTACAATTTTAATGTCTGCTCCGTTCTCCGCATAAGCGGTGGAAGACGCCGAAGCGCCTCCCACCATGAGCGCACCGGCAAGGAGAAAGGTGCCGATGCGTGTAATGACTGTTCTTTTCTTCATGTACTCTCCCTCCGTTTCATCATTCGCCGTCCACAGGATTCGTGATGTCCAGTCTGTAGGTTCCGTCGCCGTTGTCAGTCAGCTCATAATCCGGCTGGTTCTCCTTAAGCTTATCCACATCCGTCTGAACTGCCCCGATTTTTTCAAGAAGAGAAGCATTCAACTTATCCAGAGCAGCATTCATGCTGTCGGAAAGGTTTCCGATCTTCTCCTCCACGGTAGAGCCGAGGGCTGTGATCTTATCATCGGTGTCACTCTGAAGATCCCCGAGCTTCTGATCCGTATCAGACTTTAAGCTGTCAAGCTTTCCATCCGTGTCAGACTGCATGGAATCAAGCCTGTCATTCGTCCCGGACTCAATGGCATCCATCCTGCTGTCAGCATTCTCTGCCATGTTATCAAGCTTGGAGTTGGTGCTGTTCTCCAGATTACCGAGTCTCTCACTGGTTTCCTTATTTGTATTCTCAATGGACTGAGTAAGGCCGGAGACCACCTTATTTACAAGCTCCGTAACCTTCTGCTCCAAAGAGCCCACAAGACCGGTGTACTCCTTTGTGATCTCTTCCTTCGTTTCCGAGATGTGGGTATTGTAGTAATTATTCACGGTCACAAGATCCGTCTCGCTCCACCTGGAAGGATCCCATGCCCCGGATTTCTCCATATCCTCAAGGCACTGGTAGATTTTTCCATCCCTTACGATAATGTCGCCCTTCTTATAAACGGTTGTATTGCTGTAGACGTTGCTGTTACCGCCCTCAGAGGATTCCCCGGTGCCAATGGCATCATTGATGGTATCAACCGCCTTCTCATTATCAGTAATAGTGATCTCCAGGTTATCAGCGGAACTGGTAAACACCTCCAGCACATCCTGCTTGATGGATTCGGTCATGGCAGCGATCTCGTCCAGCTCATGCCTGTCAAAGTAGGTTTTCACATTTCCCTCTATGGTCTTTACAAAGCTGTCGATCTCGCTTTCCGTGAAATAGTCAACACCCTTTCTGGGAGAGTATCCGTCGGAACCGTCTTTCCCGTCACGGCCGTCTTTTCCGTCGCTTCCGTCCTTACCGTCTATTCCATCGATTCCATCCCTGCCGTCACGGCCATCCCTGCCATCAGCACCGTCCTCTCCATCCTTTCCGTTCTCGCCGTCTTTTCCATCGTCCCCATCTTTTCCGTCCTTGCCATCCACGCCGTCTTTACCGTTGAGCCCGTCCTTTCCGTCAGATCCGTTCTTTCCATCTGCCCCCTTGATATTTCCAAGGGCGGAAATGACGGATTCCTTGATCTTGTCCCTGTCGGAGTCCGTCAAGCTGTAAGTAATGTTTGCCTTTCCTGTCTGAGTTGACACGATCTCCTTCACGGTCTTTTCAAGGTCGGCATACTTAGTCATAAGTCCCTCTACATCGCTGCCCTCACCGTAATATTCCACCAGGGTCTTAGCCAGCTCCTGTGAGATCAGATCTGTAAGGTATGCCTTTGACTCGTCGCTGAAAACAGCTTTTCCGGAAATGGTAAAAGAACCATCTTCAGAAAAGATTTCCGTAAGGGCTTCTGACAGCTGCTCCTTCTGCGTATCCGTAAGCTCCATCTGACCAAGGTCGGAAAGGATGGAGTCCATAAGCTCCGCTTCCCCCTCTTCCCCCACAAGGTCTTTCAAGCTTACAGGCTGGTTTTCTTTCGCATAGGCATCAATCGCTTCGCTGATCCGCTCTTCCATGCCGGTATCCGCACTCTTAATGTACTCATCCACTGCTTTCTGCATCTGCCTTTTTGCCGATGCGCCCTGCATGGCGGAAATGCCAAGAGAGCCAAGCCCGGCAACTGCCCCGATCAGGGCAATGGCACAGGCTCCCATTACAAACTTGGAACCGAGGCCCTTCCCTTTCACAGGTGCCGGTCTTGTTTCCACATCTTCCTTTTCATCATCAAAATCAGTATCATAAGTGTCTTCATCATCAAAAAATCTCTTAGACATGCATTCTCCTCCTGAAATGTATTTTTATCCGAGCCATGCCGATCATCTGCCACTTGCATGGCTCCCTGCCTTTGCAAACGTAAAAAGGGGAGAACCACACTAAGGCGGAACTCCCCTGCAAACGATCACCATATGCTGTTTTCCTCATAAAAGATCAGTCTACGCATTCATCTGAAAAATCATCTACGCCGGGATGATACTCTTCCTTCTCCTCGTCATTATCCGGATCATCACCGGCATCCTGATTTCCGTCCTCCTGATCCTCATTCACAGTCTCCTCGGCCACATAGTCCTCATCATCATAAAACTCCATGTCCTCGTCCACAGTGGGCTGCTCTTTCTGGGGCTTTATCTTAAAGTAGTAATAGCCGCCTGCAACGCCAGCGCCGATAATGCCGAAGATCACAAGCAGAGCGATGGGATTGGCTCCGGTCTGCTTCTTTTCTTTTGCATCCTCCTTATCTTCCGCTTCATCAGCACCCTTTTCCTTATCCTGGCTTGTAAAAAGAACCGTATCGGTTGAGCCCTCCGTCTCTTTTACCTCGCCGTCCGAAGAAGTGGCTTCTTTGAACTTTTCCTGTGTCTCTTCGTCCATAAGAGCCATCAGGTCTGATTCATCTACCATGTTGAGGAAATATACATTGTCCTCATCCCCGCTCCTGTCCACGATCAGGTAAAAGATATTTCCGCTCTTGGTCTTTACGGTCATGTACTGGAGGTTTTCCGCCTCTTCTTTGGTGAGGTCATCCACCAGCGAAAGGTTTCCCACGGGTGTAAGAATCCCATCACCGTCAGGATCGTGCTTTTCAATGATGCTCCACTCCACATCCAGAGAATCATCATCCCTGGCAAGAGAGCCCCCATAAGAACTGCCGGTTATACTATCGTCTTCCTTTTCTTCCCCATCTTTTTGGATATCATCATACTTCCAATGGCTCTCATCCTCTGAAACCGTGGATGTATCTGCGCCTATGGAGCTATCATTGGTACTGTCCTCCGTCGTCTGTTTTGTATTCTCATCCCCGTTTCCGTATGCAAAAGATGTCATTGTGCTTCCACCGATAAACAGTGAGCAGGTCACAAGCATGGTCAGAAACTTCATTATTGTTTTGCTTCGCATTGTTTACCTCCGTATTTTCAGTTATTATCAGTACCTGCGGGGCTTCTGTTTATCCCGGCATGAATTTCTCCGTGAATGCCATCTGCACCGATGGCTGTTTTTTCAGGATGAACCATACCCCCATTCACATCCTGCTGTTTCTCCCTGCCGGCATTCTCATGTTTGTCCGGAACCCTTCCGGTATCAGGCTTTGTTGCCACCGACTTCTTATTATCCCCGGGTTTTCCGGGCAAATCCGATGCCCCGTCGTCCTCATGGCTTTTCTGGAAAGCATCCAGAAGAGCGATCACATCCCCGTCTTTTCCTGCCATGCCCCTCATTACTTTGATCAGCTCATCGTCACAGAGCTGCTTTTCACGGATACGAAGGGATTTCAGGTACTCATCAAGCTCCCTTATCTTCTTCTCCGTGCGTTTTATATCCTCCCTTACTCGTTCAATCTTTGGGTTCATTCCTCTCCTTTCCCTGCCGGCTTCATTCATAGAATCCGTACAGTTTTCTCAATCACTAATCCTGCCGAATCCGAGGAAGTGATTCTGCCAGTAGTTGCTGTTTATTGAGGTATACTGGATCGGGTTTCCGCAGTGGATCATCATCCCGTCACCGACATAGATTCCCACATGGCTCGCTCCGCTGGTGTTATAGGTCCTTTCAAAAAAGATCAGATCCCCTGGCTTCGCTTCCGATGAAGAAACATGGGTACAATGCCCCATCAGCCCGTTTGCCGTACTCCTGCCCACGTTCCATCCGTTCCCGCTGTGGTTTATGACCCAGCTTACAAATCCTGAACAGTCAAAACCGCTGGACGGGCTGCTTCCTCCCCAGACATACTCCATGCCAAGGTACTTCTCCGCCTCATTTATCATCCTTGCAAAGGCTTCGTCCTCCAGTGCCTCCGGCGGTATATCATAAGAAAGTCCGCCGCCTGCCACATTCCCCGGAACCGCCCCGTCTCCAAACAGATATGGGCGGTTTCCCTTTGATACCATGTATGCCCCGTAAAGCATCTTCTGGTTTTCATTCATATGAGCCTGCGCTACAGTGTCAATGCCTGCGTTTGTCAGCGTAACTTCAAGCACGTACCAGTCGTATTCTTCCTCTGACTCCTCTCCGGTATCCGGGTCTGTCACTGTCCTTGTCTTTGTCTCAACTACCTCATTCAAAGTCAGGGTGTACTGCTCCTGAAACAGCGGAAGCAGCTCTGCCTCCACATCCGCAGCCTGATAATTCCCGTAAATTGCCGTAAAATAGGATGCAAGGGCATAGGGATCATGACTGATCTCGTCCACCTGGTATCGGTACTCGTCATAACCGGAATAGTCCTCTTCAATGCTGTCGATCTGATCCTGAAGCTCAGCCTCCATTTCCTCGTATGCTGTGTCATTGGTCGTGATATCATCATCCGCAGCCAAATATGTAGAACCCACAAAAGACTCCCCCGCCTCTGAAAACATGGACATCACCGTACCGGATGCGCTTAAGATCATGATGAAAAAAACACCCATAACACCAAGAGCGATCAGCACACCATAGTTTTTCTTTATGACACCTGCGAGTACGTCCCTAAGTTTTCCGGCTCCCTTTTTGACCGCTTCCGCTGCTTTTGAGGATGCTTTCGTCCCGGCACCTGTGCTGCTTTTTTCAGCTTTCAGCATAGCAGCGTACTCTCTTTTGATATGCTTTTTCTGGAACTGCTTATTAAGGTCTGTTGCTTTCTTACCTGCATCTACATTTGGCTTTTCCCCGAAATAAAGCTTTCCGCCGCTCTGCTTTTTTGCTGCCAGTGCTGAATTTCCGGACTTCCCGGCTTCCATTGGCACCTGAGATACATTCTCCGCCCTGTTTGATGAAAAGCTTAACCGACTTGATTTTTCAGACTGACCGGCAAGTGTTTCTGCGCCTTGTGTTTGGGCATCCTTCGATACCTGCACAGCATCTTTTGGAGCTTTCACGCTTTGGGAATCCGAAACAGTTTTTCCATTATCAACACTCTTTCTATCATCTGTCGCCCCGCTCTTTCTTTCACTGCCGCCGGACTTCTGAAACTCTGTATCCGCCTTGTTTCCAAGCTGAAGCCTGTTTCTTTCGCCCTGTGCCTGCTCTGAAGCTTTCCTTCCGGTATTCAGTTCCTCCGCCGGCTCTTCATCATCGAACTTGAGCCTCCCTCTGCGCTTAGTTGCCGCACCTTTACCAGCATCAACCGCCTTCCGCCCTGCGGTCTGTAATACATGCTCCGCCTGGATTTCAGCTTCATGAGCCGCCTGGACACCCGAATTTTCGTCCTCGGATTCGTGTATCTTCTCATGGGCAGATGACAGCGCCGTTTCCCTCAGCTTGTCCGCAGCACCACTGAAAGGCTTTAAGACCGTTCCTGCCTTCTGACCCTCCCTGATGGCGGTCATGGTCTTTTTAGTGCCGGAACGTTTAGAAATACCACTGTTGTCAGACAGACTACCGGCAGTATCCGCTGTGCCTCTGTCCGATGAAATCCTCTGTCCCACAGGCTTTTCATGCATTGCATTCTGACGGACGCTTGCCCGGCTTATCCGCTTTTTATAGGCTTCCTTTTCCGCAAGACTCCTTCCGGCATTGCTGCCGCCGTCTATCCTGAATGCACTTGACCGGCTCTCCTGTAAAACGCCGTTTCCACCTTCAGACAGATAAGATCCAGCCTGTTCCCCGCCTGTCTGTTCGTGTGAGACAGATTCTTCAGTTGACTCTGATGCGCCCTGCCCTCCGACTGTTCGGTGTCCTGAGATATCAAAACTGTCCCCGGACATCTGATAATCCTGCATCCTCTGCGTTTCAAACGGTCTGCCCGCTTCCGCCCGATATCTGCGGTTCCTGCTATGGTGTGAACTTCCGGAATCCGTAAACCCATCCGCTCCATGCCCGGTATCAACTCCGGCCTTTTGTAACAGACTGTCCAGATACGCCTCATGATCACTATATGGCATACTGCCCTGCGAACCGCTCTGTGATGAACTGGAATACTCTCCCGTCACATCACCCTGATATCCGCCTTGCGAGCCTCCACGAAAGCCGCCAATGCTATCGCCGCTATACGATGTTCCCTGCGCATTACCGGAAATCCCACCATAAGAATTCCCCGGTGCTCCGCCCTGTCCGCCGCCGGCATAATCCGTACCCTGCCCTGCAGTTCCGCTATAACTCCTGTGGGAACTACCGGAGCCGCCGGCTCCTGCCGCTCCCTTTGCTCCCCTGCCAAACTCCATATCACTTCCAGGAGCCGGGCTTTTCTCAAACGTGATCTCCGCTATGCGGCTGCTTACATTCTGTGAAGTCCCACGGTTCAGATTCTGCTCCACAGCCCCGTTCCGGCTCATTTTCTGTAAAACCTTGTCCCTGGTCTCCAGCTTCAGATCATCATGCATTTAACCATCCTCTCTTTTTCCCGGGGACTATCCCGTGACAGCCCCCACATCACATAAATCCATTTCCGTTCCATAGGCGCTTCCCTCTGCACCGTCATACATCGCTATTTTCCAAGTCCCTCGGGTTCGTCGTCATAATCTTGTAGAGCTTCGTATCCTTCGGGAACCTGTCCTTGAAGGGAATGATGGTATTGCC
>JAGAXP010000047.1 GCA_017940955.1 Oribacterium sp. | reverse complement strand
GAAGTTTAACACATCAACAAGCATAAAGCAAATAATAATTTTTTAAAATGCACCTTTCCGGTGGGATGGTTCTCGCAGGTGGGGGACGATTCTCGCCGGTGGGGACGGTTCTCGCAGGTGGGGATGGCTCTCGCAGGTGGGGACGGTTCTTGCAGGTGGGGATGGCTCTCGCAGGTGAGAATCCTAATTCTTAAATTTATTTTATCTTTTTGTGACAGTATTGTGACAATTAAGATGATAGTATCTAGACATACAAAAGAAATCTTTTGGTAGTCAAAAAGAGTTATAAAGGTCATGCGGAGCCCACACCCCTTCCATCCCCACCGCAGCCTTTTTACTTAATTAGAGAAGAGCCGGTATCTTAGCAACTCGTCTAGCTAAGATAGCGGTTCTTTTATTTTTGAAAAATTTTTATAAAAAAAGCTTATTTATCTAAACTATCCGCCGACGTATATATCAAGCCAATAATACATTGTTTTTTTATTATCTCCTTACAGACGTTGGAAGAGGGAACCATCGAAAGATGGTTCCTTCTTTCGTATCTGCCCAAGATTGAAAATCTTGGGAGCCACGCGGCTTTGAGCTCTTCAAAAGGATCCACAAAGATTCTCTCTTTTCTACACTTATTAATTACGAATTTTCTGTCGAAATTAACGTATATATGTTTAGTTCGGAATACGGCTGATATGCCAAACATCACATAATCTTTCACAATAATTAAGCCAATTAAATCTACATCTGGATGTCAGATATGATCGGCAAAAACATGCGTTCAAAAAGGAGACATTAACCATGATTGACAATTATAATTCCATTCCAAAACCGGAGTCCGATGAAATAAAACAGCGTCTGGCCGTCGCTCACCAGCGTCTTTCGGAGCAGCAGCTTCTCATGAAGGACAGTAAGCTTCCCGTATTTATACTTTTAGAAGGTTGGGGAGCAGCCGGAAAGGGCACTGTTCTCGGTCAGGTAATCAAGAACCTTGATCCCAGATTTTTCTCTGCAGTTTCAATGAAGGATCCCACCACCGAAGAACTGAGGAAGCCATTCCTTGCAAGGTATTTTACTGAGATTCCGGAAGCCGGTCAGTTCAAGTTCCTTGATATGGGCTGGATGAGTGAGATTACCAAAGATATTCTGTTTGACAAGATATCAAAGCGTGATTACAAAAACCGCATCGGCAGTATCCTGAGATTCGAACGTTCACTCACAGATAACGGATACCTGGTGTTGAAATTCTTCCTTCACATAAGTCACAAGGAGCAGACAAAGCGCCTCGAGACACTCGCTGAAGACAAGGATACCGCATGGCAGGTTAACTCCTTCGATACGTGGGAAAACGAACATTATGATGAGTGCTATAAAGTTTACGACAGATTCCTTGAGGAAACTCACACCTCCACTATCCCCTGGAATGTCATTGATGCAAAATCCAGAAAATGGGCTGAACTTCAGGTAATGGAGACTATAGTTGCCGGAATAGACATTGCCCTTAAAAACCATACCCTGACTGTACCTCTCATTCAGAACATATTCCCGCTGAAGCGAATGCCTAAGCTTAAGGATGTGGATCTTAAGAAGACGATTTCCGAGGAAGATTACAAGACTCAGCTTAAAGAGCTCCAGCTTAAATTAAGGAATCTGAACAATGCCTGCTATCGTAAACATATTCCGGTAATTATCGCCTATGAAGGCTGGGATGCTGCGGGAAAGGGTGGCAATATCAAGCGTATCACGGCTGCTCTTGACCCGAGAGGCTACATCGTTCATCCTATAGCAAGTCCGAAACCCTTCGAAAAGAGCCGCCATCACCTGTGGCGTTTCTGGACAAGGCTTCCCAAGACCGGTCATATCGCTATTTTCGACAGAACCTGGTACGGGCGCGTTATGGTAGAGCGTCTGGAGGGCTTCTGTTCAGAAAATGACTGGCAGCGTGCCTACAATGAATTAAATGAGTTCGAGAAGGAGCTAAGTGACTGGGGCGCTGTAATCGTAAAATTCTGGATCCATATAGATAAGGATACTCAGCTTGCACGTTTTACAGACAGACAGAATACTCCCGAAAAGCAGTGGAAGATCACGGATGAAGACTGGCGAAATCGTGAGAAATGGGATCTTTACGAACAGGCCGTTGATGAGATGATAGCGAAGACCAGCACAACTTATGCTCCCTGGCATATCCTTGAGTCCAATGACAAGAAGTATGCCCGAATCAAGGCCCTTAAGACCATTTGCGCCGCAATGGAAAAGAAGCTTAAAGAAGCTAAATAAAACCATATTTTTCCGTATCAATTGCTTAGCAATTGAGTTAATCGTAACAGTTAATCAGATATAGACGACTGAAAACACTCGTTTATAGATTAGGAGACTGACCAAAATTTAATAGAAAAGAATTGTAGGTTCAATATAAATGATCCCCGGAGTAACGGATTTGTTTACTCCGGGGATCGTCTGTTTAAGTTATCTGATGATTTATCTGCTGAGTAAAAAAGACGGGTTATAACATTACCACCCATCTTTTCTCTTCTCATTTTATTCTTCTTTTGTTTTAACTTCCAGCAAATCCTTCTTCTCGTTCTTTATCTCCCAATGGATAAGGAAGGTAAGAAGTCCTCTGAGGATGATTATCGCGCCAAGTATCCCAAGCTCTCTCCACTCACGGACAACAACTGTACGGAGAACCTCTCCGCCCATCTTAAACTCAAGAGCCAGAGCGATACCTTCTGCAAGATCCAGACGCACATGCCGGTCATGATTGAGCCATCTTAAAAAGCATTTAACTGCAGTCGAAACAAGTACCAGGATTCCTACCATTTCAAGCAGGATAGTACATACCGCAACAACATTCTCAAGTAAAAAATCAAGTACCGAAATCAAAGATTCCATAATTCATGTTCCCCTTTTTTCATAAGCTATGTCTTACATTATAAACGATAATCAATTCACATTATACTTAATTATACTGTTTTTGTTAAAACTGATGAGTAACAACCGTATGTTTTTTATCTTAGTATACACTTATTGTGGACTTAGATTAAACACCGAGAATACTCCCCACCGGATTCTTTCGATATCCGGAAGGGAGTATTCTTGGTGTTTTTTGAGTGATATATCCTTTTTGAACTATGAAATCTTTATAATATATGTGTATCCCGGGAAGTTTTTCACCATCGAGAGCATTTCTCTGAGATATTGTTGGGAAAATCTTATAGTCGTGTATTATTTTATGAATCCAACCTGCTTTGAGATGATCTCTACCTGTTCATCCTTTTTCTTGTTGTACTCCACTTTTTTCTCCTCGAAATAATTCTTTCCATAGGAATCGATGGATACGATCAGAGGTCCAAACTCTTCTACGTGGCAGTGCCATAATGTCTCAGGCATGCCGAGATCCTTCCACTGCGCTTCAACGATTTCCTTTACTTCAACTGCCGCAACAACTGCATTTCCCGCAGGAAATACACAATGGATAGCGCCGAAATCTTTGCAGGCTGCCGCTGTATTCTCCTTCATTCCGCCCTTACCGACGATAACTCTGACACCTGTCTCCTTAACGAACTCATACTCAAACTTCTCCATACGCATGGAGGTTGTAGGTCCTACGGAAACCATCTCATACTTGTCATCTCCGAGTGGTCTGATGATTGGTCCTGCATGAAGGATGCCGCAGTTTCTTACATCAACAGGAATCTGTCTTCCCTCTTCCACTACTCTTCTGTGGGCCACGTCGCGACAGGTTGTAAGATCACCTGAAAGGTAAACTATATCTCCGATATGAATGTCCTTTAAATCCTCTGCACTAACAGGTGTAACCAGTATTTTCTTTCCATCTTTTATTTCAACTGACATTGACTGCCTCCTTTTATTCTAACAATCGTTATATGAACATCTAACCTGTTTTGGACCACTCTCGCAATCCGGTCAAATGTGAGTATATACAAACAGTTTTGATTATATTAGGCTTCTTTATATTCAAAACCTGTATGTGTGTCTACTGTGAAATTGAGGTCCTTATCGAATACGATGTGTCCTCTTCTGTGGCTCCAGCAGCCTACATTAACCGCAACACCGATTGCGGACGGATGACGGGCTGTGTTTTCGATATTTACGCCCATTACTGAATAGTTTCCACCCATTCCCTGAGGCCCCAGTCCGATGGCATTGATTCCGTCCTCCAGAAGCTTTTCCATCTTTGCTGCATTGGCATTCTCATTGTGTGATCCAACAGATCTCATAAGAGCCTTCTTTGAGTTAAGAGCAGCGGTTTCAACAGAGGTTGCAACACCTACGCCCACAAGGAGTGGAGGACAGGCATTGAGTCCATAGGTTGTCATTCTGTCAAGTACAAACTTGGTAACACCCTCGTAGCCTTCACCAGGCATCAGGACGGTAGCATTACCCGGAAGGGTACAACCGCCGCCTGCCATGTAAGTATAAATCTCGCAGGTGTCTGAGTTTGGAACGATATCCCACCATACGGTCGGAGTGCCCTTTCCAACATTCTTACCTGTGTTGTATTCGTCAAATGTCTCCACAGAGTTGTGTCGAAGGGGAGTCTTGATGGTTGAATCGATCACAGCCTCCTTGAGAAGTCCCTCAAGGTCATCGATAAGGGGGAATCTGGTACCACACTTAACCCAGAACTGAAGAACGCCTGTATCCTGGCAGGACGGACGATCCAGCTTTACAGCAAGCTCCTGGTTACGGAACATGGTATCGTAGATGACCTTGGTCATAGGACTTGTTTCCTTGTCGCGGAGCTCCTCGAGCTTTGCAATGACGTCGTCAGGCAGCTTTTTGGCTGTGAATCCGACAAACTGTGACATGATATCGGTTAATCTTTTAACCTGTGCTTCGTTAGACATAACTTAAAATCTCCTTTCAAAAAGAAAACTCAACTTGAATCTATAAATAAACTCATTACTTAATGTATGATGCTTATTTCTTGATAATGCTTTTCTCACGGCTGAACTGCATCAGCTCAAGCTATCTCAATTCAACCGATTTATATTTTTCAACGGATCATCAACCCGGGAAGAACGGGAATGCTATAGGCAGGATGATCATGCTTACTATGGTTGCGATCACAATAAGAGGCAAACCAGCCTTTACGTAATCATTGAACTTGTATCCACCGGCACCTACAACCATTGTGTTTGCAGGCATTCCGATAGGTGTTGCATAAGCACAGGATCCGCCTATAACGCAGGCCATAAGTACTGCTCTGGGATCTGCCCCCATACCTTGTGCAATAGAAAGACAAATAGGTGCCATCAATGCTGTGGTTGCAGTGTTTGACATGAAGTTTGTCATGATACAGCAAAGAATGAAAACTACAAAGGTGAGAAGCATCGGTGAAGGATTAGCGCCGAGAGCATTGATAACAGCATTGGCAATCATTTCTCCTGCTCCTGTTTTATCCAAGGCTTCTGCCAGTGATAAAGTTCCGCCAAAAAGGAAAATGGTCTTCAGATCGATGGACTTAAGTGCGTTGTTCTCTGAAATAACACCGGTAATAATGAGAAGAATGGCGCCGATACATCCAGTGATACAAAGCTTGATACCGATCTGATCTTCAAAGATCATTCCGAGAAGTGTTGCCACAAGGATTACAAGTGAAAGAGTCTTCTTCCACTGAGGTACACTACTGAAATCCTGTGTATCATTAAAAATTGAATCGTCATTGACAGTATCATGATTTGGAAGGAGCTTGTAACCGACAGTCGCGTAGAAAACGATTCCTGCGATGAGTATCGGTAAGCCGACGATGGCATACTCGAAAAAGCCAAATTTTAATCCGATGGGCTCAAGTGTTGACTGAGCGATCATATTTCCCGGGGCACCGATAAGTGACAGGTTTCCGCCCATGGCAGCTGCAAATACCAATGGCATGAGAAGTCTTG
>JAGAXP010000046.1 GCA_017940955.1 Oribacterium sp. | reverse complement strand
TTCCTTTAGTTTTTCAGGTTCTTTTGTATGTGCGATGATGAAATATTCATCTCCGCCTGTTCTGTAAACGCGACCGTTTCCTGCCACAACCAGGGACATGCAGTCTGCCGCACCCTTTATAAGCTCATCTCCTGCGGCATGGCCTATATTATCATTCACGGATTTTAAACCGTTAACATCGACTGAATAGATGACAAAGTCATCTTCCATTCCGTTGTTTCTTATACTTATAAGATCCTCTTCAAAGCATCTTCTGTTGTAAAGTCTGGTGAGTTCATCCGTCATGGATATACGGACGAGATGCTCTTCACGTTTTTTATCTTCATCAATATTCTGCAGTGTGTAAATAATCACCTGAGGAACACCTTTTTCATCTATTTCAACCGGGATATACAGTGCCCTGTACCATCCTGAGAAGATGCTTTCAAATTCATAAGAAATGTATTTTTTCCGATGAGTCTTTTCTGAACAGTTTTAATATTGGTAAATCTCTGGAAATCATTAACATATTTGTGAATAACTTCCATTTTTAACTTGCGGTTCATGATGGAATGGTTATAAGAGTTTAAGTCCAGTTCGTGTTCCACAGGGACTTCCTCCCGCAGAGACATCTCCGTCATTTTTTTAAAATCCAGGAGGTTTACATTGTCATATATCTCCGCCATGGAAAATAAAATACGAAGCTGATCCTTCATCTTCACCTTGTCTGCCTCAATGGTCTGATTCTGGTTGAACATATCCTCGAGATACCTGTTCATGGTTCTCAGAAGGCCATAGCCTACTCCAAGCATTACAACAGTTTCAATGGTCAGTCCGACAATCATATTTATGAAATATGAAGTGATCGAACTAAAGTCTGTTCTTAATGCTCCATAGTACGGCGCAGTGATAAAGGTTCCAAGCACCATCATCATATAATTTGTAATGACTGTGGTGAGATAAAACCACTTGTTGCAGAAAAGCAGTGACAGTACAGGCACTGAGAACCATGTAAGATGAATGCCTACATGGGCATAACACATGTATAAGATGAGAATTTCCAGAGCCAAAAGAGCAAACATACTTACCCAGACTGAGGCCGGTTTCCAACGTCTCAGGTAATAATGAACAAGCGCGATGATCAGCATGGTCAGTGAGATATGAAGACAAGTAATCATCTGAACTTTACGAAAAACTCCGGCATAAACTCCGCCTGCAATTGCAGGACCCGTAAGGATACAGAACCACAGTATATTATTCAGGTATTTGTTTAGCTTAACCCTGTTATTATTTATGAATTCTCTGTATTTTGTTGAATTTTCCGAAGAATTCCGGTTCTGGTTGGTGATAGTCTTATTTTTGTCCAAGATGGTGGGTCTCCTCTGCTTTTTGTGCTTTTACTTGCATTTGCGCTTTTAGTTGCATCTGCGTTATTACTTGCATCTGCACTTTTACTTACATTTGTGCTTTCACTTGCATCTGCGCTTTTACTTGCTCTTTCACTTGCTCTTTCATTTACGCTTACACTTGTTCTTACGCCTGCTCTTGCTTGCTCATATATTATTAATTTAGTTAAGATATCTGAACACAATAATGCTTTTCTAAATTACTATATATAATATTTCGTGATAAAACATTTGATTTATAAGTTTTATATTAATTTCGGAATAATTATTCTGTGAAGATTTAATGCGGATTCTGATTCGACAATATAAGGTTTAGGATTTGACAATATAAGGTTTAGAATTTGACGACAAATGGATAGGTTCGGCCTCGAATACGATAAAAACCATCTCCCGGCATGACTCAGAATGGATATTACTTGACTTGAAGTCAAAACCAAAAAGCCGGTGGGTTGACTTAAGATGAATTAAATCGGAAATGAAGTCAATGAACTTAAGTCAGTGAAATGACTTCGGATGAATAAAACGGGATATGGAGTCAATGAATATTAGTCAGTGGATTGACTTCAGATTGTCAAAACCGGATTTGGAGTCAATGGTCCTAAGCCCGTGGAATGACTTCAGATAGATAAAGCCGGATATGGAGTCAATGAACATAAGTCACTGTAATGACTCCAGATGGGTAAATCCGGATTTGGAGTCAATGAAAGTAAGCCAGCGGTATTACTTCAGATGAATAAATCCTGTTATGGAGTCAATGAACATGAGCCGATTGAATGACTTAAAATGAATAAAATCGGATATGGAGTCAATGAATCTATGCCAGTGAAATGACTTCAGATGGATAAAACCTGCTTTGAAATCAATGAATAATAACTCTATGGTTGACTTCATTTTCAGGATAACTGTATTGCAGTCATTGAAACGTTCAAAGATCTTTGACTCGCTTGAACAATTATTATTTCTGAATCAAATCTGATTTGGAATTTATGATCTTTGGACAAGGAAGTGAGGACGGAATAATGATAATTAACAAACAAGACTCTTGTGGTAATGATTTTCTACAAATAAGACTCTTGTGGCAATGGTTTTCTACAATCAAGACTCTTGTGGCAATGGTTTTCTACAATCAAGACTCTCGTGGCAATGATTTTCTACAATCAAGACTTTAGTGATAGTGATCTTTATAAAAAGAAGCTCCCGTGTGGGGAGCTTCGAAAAATATTTGATTATTTAATTGAATGCTTGATAATTATCAATTGTTCCGTCAAAACCCCTTTTCCAATACACATACCACTTCTTATAAACCACATCACCTAAACATTTTTTCTCATTTTTTAATCTTGTTGGTGTATTTATATCCCAAGAAGCTATATCAGGCTCCATAAGCGGATCATTTGAAGCAGGTTCAGTGGCTCCATCATCATTTCCAGGAATAAAAACGCCTTTACTTACATCATAGTATCCAGCATCTTTATATATTTGAAATTCATCACTAAGATCCGTATTCTCTATATACCAAGCCATAGCCGCCGCATATGCCGCTCTTGCGTTTGCCTGGTTGGTGGCAAGTCTTGCTTTCCTCAAATTATTTGTAAAAATCGGGATACTTATAGCCACAAGTACTCCAATGATTGCAACAACGATAAGTAATTCTGCCAGGGTGAATCCTTTCTTTCCTGTTATTCTTTTCATTCCTCTCTCTCCTTATCCATAAATGCATGTTTTCCGCCGTTTATTTCTGACACACAGATGTACATCGAACCGGCAATATTAACGTGCTTTTTGGAGCTTTAATATCCGGCATACAGATGCAGATATAATTGGATCCTTTTACAGTCACTATTCCTTTAGTGATTATAGTGTTTCTTTTCAGAATACAATATGTCTTCCACATTTAAGATTATACATATATATTTAAATCCCTCAACAAAATAATCGGTTATTTTAAGTGATTTTATAAGTTTTTCACAAAATTAAACAGGCTCTGATTCACACATCTACTTATCTGTGCAAATCAGAGCCCGTTTAATTATTTATGATATTTTTCTGATGTCGCGTGTTGCGATTACAGCTACGCCTGTGCCGGCTGCATCTTCGATGAGGACGTCACCGATGCTGATGGGTGCCTTGCAGACTGCGTGGTTGATGTCCTGCATTACCGCGAAGATTTTGTCCTTCGGAATGTCGTTTGCTGTCTTGCAGGAAACTCTTTCCTTGTCGCCTTCTTTTACGGCTATGGTAGAAGTTACTATTCTTGTAGGATTAGTAACCTCTTTTCTTGCGTATATGTCGCCTCTCTTGCAGGTATTTCCCGAAACCGAAAGGACTTCTCCTTTATCCATCTCGACTGTTAGCTGGCAGCCCATGGGACAGCCGATACAGGTTAAATGTCTCTGCTCCATAATTCTATTCTCCTATAAACTCATGCTTCTGGCCGTTTTAACTGATTTACAAATTCAGATATATTCGGCTCATATTCACTGGATACTTTCTTAATATAAAGGTTATTTTCGGAGACATCTTCCTGCGGATGCTTTTGCACATCCACAGAAAGTGTCATATAAACCATGTTTACTCTTTTTCAATCTTGATGGTTATAGTTTCCATCTCCGGTCTTGACAGCAAATCTTCCTTCTTTACGATGATCTGCTCCATCTCGCCCGGTGCCAGGATCTGGCGCTTTCTGTGCTGAACTCTCTCGTCTCCATAATATACAGAAACATAGGAATCCTTATATACATCGCCGACACGGAAACGGACTGTCAGGTTCTCATCCATACGGCCGGGATCGATAGTTGAAGGAACTGTGTATCTTGCACCGTCGGTTGCAGCAAGCTTGATGAGCTTTCCGGAAGCATTATCATCAAGCTGTCCCTTTACATACTTCACTGCGTTCTCTCCGGCACGTCCGGCTTCCTCTGAAACATAATCTACGAGATCGTGTACGTGAAGGACATTACCACAGGCGAAGATGCCGGGAACATTGGTCTCGAGGCTCTCATTTACAACAGGACCTGAAGTGATGCGGCTCATTTCAATGCCGGCGGACTGTGAAAGCTCGTTCTCAGGTATAAGTCCGCAGGAAAGAAGAAGTGTGTCACAGGTGTATCGCTCTTCTGTGCCGGGGATCGGCCTACGATCAGGTCCAACCTCAGCGATGGTTACAGCTGAGATATGCTCCTTGCCTTCGATGTCTATGACTGTGTGTGAAAGCTTGAGAGGGATTCCGTAGTCGTCAAGGCACTGTACAATGTTTCTCTTGAGTCCGCCTGAGTAAGGCATAAGCTCGGCAACAACCTTTACCTTTGCGCCTTCCAGTGTCATACGGCGTGCCATGATGAGTCCGATATCTCCGGAGCCCAGGATAACAACTTCTCTTCCTGGCATGTAGCCTTCGATGTTAACAAGTCTCTGTGCGGTTCCTGCTGAGAAGATTCCGGCGGGTCTATAGCCCGGGATATTGAGGGCTCCTCTGGGACGTTCGCGGCAGCCCATGGCGAGGATAACTGCTCCTGCCTGGATCTGGAACATTCCGTCTGTACGGTTCATGGCTGTGATGACCTTCTCCGGTGAGATATCCATAACCATGGTGTTCAGTTTGTATTCGATGTTAAGGTCCAGGGCCTGCCGGATGAAACGGCCTGCGTACTCGGGACCTGTAAGCTCCTCTTTAAATGTGTGGAGACCGAATCCGTTGTGGATGCACTGATTAAGGATTCCTCCCAGCTCTCCGTCTCTCTCAAGGATGAGAATGCTGTCGCAGCCGGCTTTCTTTGCGGCTACTGCGGCGGCGAGACCTGCGGGTCCTCCGCCGACTATTACGATATCTACTTTATTCATTCTGCTACCTCCTTGGAGTGCTCAAGCACGATGTTTGACTTTCCGCCGCTCTTTGTGATCTCTGTAAGTGGAAGTCCCAGCTCTCTTGCAAGGATATCCATTACACGGGGACTGCAGAAACCTGCCTGGCAGCGGCCCATTCCTGCTCTGGTTCTTCTCTTTATGCCGTCAAGTGAACGTGCGCCCAGAGGTCTGTGGATGGCATCAAGAATCTCGCCTTCTGATACAGACTCGCATCTGCAGATGATCTGTCCGTATGCAGGATTCTTCTTGATAAGTTCATTTCTTTCTTCTAATGAAAGCTTCTTAGGATCAAGTACATCTTTTCTAGTGGCGATCCAGTTTTCTTTCGCTGTGAGCTTCATCATGTCACGGAGCATATTTCCGATGTACTCTCCGATAGCCGGTGAGCTTGAAAGTCCAGGTGACTCGATACCTGCACAGTCGATGAAGCCCGGTGCATCCTTAACTTCTCCGAGGATGAATTCCTGATGATCTTCATGAGCACGAAGTCCTGAGAAGGAAGTGATAACACTTCTTAATGGAAGGTTCTTTACATTCTCAGAAGCCTTGGCTGTGATCTGATCCATTCCGAACTGGGTTGTGTTTGTTGCATCCTTATCATCCTGATCGATGGCTGTAGGTCCTACAAGGAGGTTTCCATGAACTGTAGGTGCTACCAGAACGCCCTTACCGAATTTATTGGGCTGAGGGAAAATTGTGTGACTTACGTGATCACCTACTGTTCTGTCAAGAAGATAATACTCTCCGCGGCGCTCTATGATGTGAATCTTCTCTTCGCTAACCATGTTGTGGAATACGTCTGCATAAACGCCGGCAGCATTAACTACATATCTTGTCTTGTATTCGCCGTTGTTGGTGCGGAGATACCAGAGACCGTCTTCTCCCTTGGTGATCTTCTCAACGCGGGTGTTGAAGCGGAAGTCTACGCCGTTAACATTGGCATTCTCTGCCATGGCGATGTTAAGTTTAAATGGGCAGATGATTCCGGCTGTCTCTGCATAAAGAGCACCCTGAACGTTATCGGAAAGGTTAGGCTCCATTGCGAGAGCTTCTTCTCTGCTCAGAAGCTTCATGCCCGGAACACCATTCTTAACGCCCTTATCATAGAGCTCCTTAAGTCCCGGAAGCATTTCCTCATGCACACATACAACCAGTGAACCGTTTCTCTTGAAAGGAACGTCCAGATCCTTGCAGAGCTGATCCATCATGTAATTTCCGCGAACGTTCATCTTTGCCATGTTTGATCCCGGCTCTGCATCGTAGCCTGCGTGAATGATGGCGCTGTTTGCTTTTGAAGTTCCGCAGCATACGTCCTCTTCCTTATCGAGAACACATACTTCTACGTTGTAGCGGGAAAGCTCTCTCGCTACGGCTGCACCGGTGACACCTGCACCGATAATGATCACATCGTAAGTCATGATTTATTATCTCCTCGTTTTATATTGGATGATTTACATTGTTTATAATGATTACCGGTCCGGATCCGGATTTTCATACTATATCAGGGGTCAATGCTTATCTTTTATCCCAGCCGAAGGTGGCCTTTACTGCCTGATTCCATCCGCGGATTTCTTCTTCTCTTTGTTCCGCTCTCATCTCGGGTCGGAATTCCTCATCTATCTGCCAGTTCTTCTTGACGTCTTCCTTGTCCTTCCAGAAGCCGGTTGCAAGTCCCGCAAGATAAGCGGCTCCCATGGCTGTGGTCTCTACACATTTAGGTCTGTGTACCGGAGCATCGATGATGTCTGACTGGAACTGCATCAGGAAATTGTTCTTGCAGGCACCTCCGTCAACCTTAAGTGATGTAAGGTGAATGTTGGAATCCTTTTCCATAGCTCTCAGCACGTCATTTGTCTGGAATGCTAATGACTCCAGCGTCGCTCTGATGATGTGGTATTTGTTTACACCACGGGTAAGTCCTGTGATGACGCCTCTTGCAAATGGATCCCAGTAAGGAGCGCCAAGTCCTGTAAAAGCAGGTACCACATAACAGCCGTTTGTATTCTTAACTCTTGTGGCGAAGTACTCGGAATCTGCCGAACTGTCGATGACTCTAAGCTCATCTCTCAGCCACTGGATGGCAGCTCCTGCTACATAAACTGAACCTTCCAGAGCATAATTTACTTTTCCGTCGATTCCCCAGGCGATGGTGGTGAGAAGACCGTTCTTTGAGAATACCGGTTTCTCTCCTGTGTTCATCAGCATGAAGCATCCGGTTCCGTATGTATTCTTGGCTTCTCCGGAATCGAAGCAGGTCTGTCCGAACAATGCACACTGCTGGTCTCCGCCGGCGCCCGCGATCTTGATGGGGCCTCCGAAGAACTCAGGATCTGATTCTCCGTAAACGCAGCTGCTGGGCTTAACCTCGGGAAGC
>JAGAXP010000045.1 GCA_017940955.1 Oribacterium sp. | reverse complement strand
GGAACAGTTTATAAGTATGAGATCAAGTGCCGCCACAAGGAGCCTTTCCTGAAGACTGACCCTTATGCAAACGCAATGGAGATGCGTCCCAACAATGCCTCCGTTGTAGCAGATCTTGAGAAATTTACCTGGACAGATAAGGCCTGGGAGGACAGAAAGCTTTCGCTCAAGACTTCCGGAATTAAAGAGCTGCCTATGAGCGTTTATGAGGTTCACCTCGGATCCTTCGCCCGTAAGCAGATAATGATAAACGAAGACGGAACCGAGGTTCCCGGCTCAGAATTCTATAACTACAGAGAGCTTGCAAAGAAGCTTGCCCAGTACGTAAAGAAGCAGGGCTACACACATGTGGAGCTGATGCCTATCATGGAGCATCCTCTGGATGCAAGCTGGGGCTATCAGGTATCAGGCTACTACGCACCGACAAGCCGTTACGGAACACCTGAAGATTTCATGTTCTTTGTTAACCACCTTCACAATGAGGGAATCGGTGTTATCCTTGATTGGGTTCCTGCCCACTTCCTGAGAGACACCTGGGGACTTGCCCAGTTTGACGGAACAGGACTCTATGAGAATCCGGATCCTGTACTTGCAAGCCACCCGCACTGGGGAACATTAACATTTAACTATCGTAAGAATGAGGTTTCAAACTTCCTTATCGGAAGTGCCATGTACTGGGCAGACAAGTATCACGTAGACGGACTCCGTATGGATGCCGTTGCGTCAATGCTTTACCTTGACTACGGACGTCAGGGACAGGGAGCTCCGAGAAATATCTACGGCGGAAATGAGAACCTGGATTCCGTAGAGTTCCTTAAGCACCTGAACTCCCAGTTCCATAAGAGATTCCCGGGAACACTTCTCATCGCCGAAGAATCAACGGCATGGCCTAACATCACAAGCTCTGTTAAGGATGAAGGACTTGGCTTCGACCTCAAGTGGAATATGGGCTGGATGAATGACTTCCTTGGATACATGGAGACAGACCCGTTCTTCCGTAAGGGAAGCTACAACCAGCTTACCTTCTCAATGCTTTATAACTATTCAGAGGACTTCATGCTTGTGTTCTCACATGATGAGGTTGTTCACGGAAAGCGTTCACTTCTCGGAAAGATGCCGGGACAGACCTTTGAAGAGAAGGCAAGAAACCTCCGTACCGCTTACGGCTACTTCTGGACACATCCCGGAAAGAAGCTTCTCTTCATGGGACAGGATTTCGGCCAGTATGATGAGTGGTCCGAGAATCAGGAGCTGGAGTGGAACCTTCTTGAGTATCCGGTTCATAAGGAGACCCAGGACTTTGTTAAGGATCTCAATGCCATCTACAAGGCACAGCCTGCATTATGGCAGCTTGACTACTATCCGGACGGCTTTGAGTGGATCAACTGCAGCTACAGCGATCTTTCCATGGTGATGTTCATCAGAAAGACCGATAAGCCGGGTGAGACCATCCTTGTAGTTACAAACTTTGATAATGTTGCCCATCCGAAGTTCAGAGTGGGTGTTCCGTTTATGTGTAACGCCAAGGCCCTGATCTCAACAGATGATGAGAAGTACGGCGGCTTCGGTATGGTTAAGCATACACAGATAAAGGCAAAGAGAATTCTCTGGGATGACAGAGACTTTGCCATAGACATTGACATCCCGTCCATGTCTACAACCATTTATCAGCTCACTCCTTGTGCGGAAGCAGCTGAAAAGGCTCCTGCAAAGAAGGCTGCAGCAAAGAAGAGCACCTCAAAGAAGTCTTCAAAGAAAGAGGATACCGAAGAAAAGCTGGCTGCAAAGAAGACAGCAGCTGCTGATGTTGAGGTTGTAAATCTTACGGACGCAAAGAAGCCGGCTGCAAAAAGAACTACTGCCGGAAAAAGTAAAAGCACGACAAAAACCACAGCAGGCAAAGCAAAAACTGACAGCAAGCTGACAGCAAAAAAGCCTGAGGCCAGCAAAGCTTCAAAGCAGGCCTCAGGTGCAGCAAGACGCCGTAAGGGATAAGTAATAATTAAAACTTTATAAAGATTTGGACTTGTGCCGAAATATACATGAAGGGTATGGAAGCATGGGCTAAATTTTACAGTTTGTGAATAAAAGACCCATGGGCACCGGAAAGCCGGAGCCTATGGGCCTTTGAAGAATATACCTGTGTATGGAGATATCCCGGTTTCATCGGGCTAAGGTCTGTCATAACGGCAGGAGAGAAGCACATACTCGATAATAGGAGAATGGTCAATGAAAAAAGCAGGCGTGTTGATGCCGGTATTTTCCTTTCCCGGAAAATACGGCATAGGAACATTGGGGAAAGAAGCGTACAGTTTTATCGATGTTTTGAGGGATACCGGAAATAAGTTCTGGCAGGTGCTTCCCATGGGACCAACCGGTTTCGGGGATTCACCCTACCAGTCGTTCTCAGCATTCGCAGGAAATCCTTACTTTGTGGATCTGGAGGCTCTTATAGAGGAAGGTCTCCTCACTGAAGAAGATCTGGAGGATCCGGAGGAGTTCGATTTCGGTGACGGTGAAGCCATGGCACTTCTTAAAAATCTCTGGCAGAAAAAAGCCTGGGAGGGCGACGAGAAGGCAAGGAATCTGCTGTCCACCCTGAACCAGGATGATGATAAGTACGAGGAAGAAGACAGCCCATTCAAGGTAAATTACGGCAAAATCTACGTCAGTAAATTCAAAGCTCTGAAGCTTGCTTTTGATAACTACAAAAAGCAGGGAGGAAAGGTCGACAAGATCTATAAGGAGCTGAGACCGGAGACCGTAGAGTACTGCGTTTTCATGGCAATAAAGAACAGCTACTTCGGTGCTAGCTGGGATGTATGGCCCGAAGATCTTCGAGACTGCGAGAAAGCAGCGGTAGAAGAATTCAAAGCGGCTCATAAGGATGAGATAGATTTCTATGCCTTCATCCAGTACCTTTTCAATAAGCAGTGGGGTAAGCTTCATGAGTATGCAAAGATCAAGGGTATCGAGATAATCGGTGACATACCTATCTACTGCGCTCCCGATTCTGCGGATGTCTGGGCTCATCGAGAGCTTTTCCAGTACACGGTAAAGGGCGAGCCCAAGAAGGTGGCGGGAGTTCCGCCAGATGCATTCTCAGCTACGGGACAGCTTTGGGGAAATCCTCTCTACAGCTGGGATGTACATAAAAAGAACGGATATGAGTGGTGGCTTTCACGTATGGATTACTGTCTGGACATGTATGACACCCTGAGAGTTGACCACTTCAGAGGTTTTGAAGCATATTATGCTATACCTTATGGAGACGAAACCGCTGAGAACGGAGAGTGGGTGCCGGGCCCCGGAATGGACCTTTTCGACGCCATGACAAAGCATTATGGCAGGAAGGACCTTCCCATCATCGCAGAGGATCTCGGTATCATCACAGACGAGGTTAAAGCGCTTATGAAGGCAACGGGATTTCCGGGTATGAAGATACTTCAGTTTGCCTGGGATTCCGGTCCCGATAATGCTTACCTGCCCCACAGCCTCACGACGCCTAACTGTATTTACTACACCGGCACACATGACAATGACACCCTCAAAAACTGGTTCGATACATTGCCCGACTGGATAAGGAACTATATGTACATGTACATGAGCAGGTCTCATAATGACTGGAATGCCATGCCTGAGCTTCTTATGAGGCTTTCCATGAGCACCGTAGCGGATACGGTTATAGTACCTGCGGCGGATTATCTCGGACTGGGAGCTGAGGGAAGGATAAATACCCCGGGTACCAGCGGCGGTAACTGGCAGTGGAGAATGAGGAAGGGCGCCTTTACAGATGAGATAAAGAGGAAGATGTCTGAGATCGTCGGGGTTTACGGACGGTATTATCAGGCGAAGGAGGAAGCCCCGGAAGAAGAAACTGCTCCGGAGGATGAAAGCCTTTTGGAAGAAGAGAGCTTCTGATCGATCACAAAAGCCACCGGTGACGGTGGCTTTTACTAATGGTGGAAAAAAGCTCCGGTTCGTTTTGAACCGGGGCTTTTCGCAGCTTGATTTATTTAGTTGACTGAGAAGCTTGCCTGGGCTTCATTTCCGGCGAGATCCTTTACGTAGACTGTGATGGCATCGCCTGCCATGGAGAAGGTAACTCTTCCGGTGGTCTGGTTGACGTCTGTGGGCTTAACATTGTTACCCAGATTGTCGATACCGTAGATGGAATCCCAGTTAACTCCTGACTGAGTATCGGAAACATCAAACTCGAGGTAACCTGCACCAAGTACGATGGAATCCTCATCTATGACAGGATTGGCCTCATCCAGGAGATTTACCTGTATATAGGTTGATTTTGTCATCTGGTTAATGGCTACGGCCTTTACTGTCATATTACCGTTGTTTGTGAGTGTACACTTGTAGGTTGAGCCATCCTTCTCAAGAGGAACTTCCTGTCCCTCAATGGAAGCCGTAACTGATTTAAGCGGAATCAGTGATGAAACCTTGAAAGAAACATCAGCACTTTTATAGTCCTTGGTATCTGGTTCATTTGTGGTTATGGTCGGTGTCTGTATAACGAAAAACAGGATGAGACCGTTTATAACCAGATACGGCAGAAGGAATCCGAGGAAAAATCTCAGGATTCCGGACTTGGCAGAATCGTCTTTTATACGACGTCCCTGAGCCTCATAGCGGGAAGAGCGTCTGTCTGTATTTGTTCTTGTCATAGTAACCTTTCTTACATTGATAACTGTGAATAAGTCGCGTCTAGTATAGCAAAATCAATCTTGCGTTACAAGACAGTTATTGTTATACTAAATCAACACTTAATTGTAATTTTCAGAAAATTTAATCTTTATATCGATAGTTTTTCCCTAAATAACTTATAAAACTAAAACAAATGATAGATATTTAATATATCAACAGGAATTATTCGTTAAAAGATACTTTTATCATAAGTGTGAATGTCTAAGTACAGTCATTTAATTTTTCAGAATTAATTTTAAATCTATATATGCTCAAGAACCATCAATCAGTGATATAAATCTTGCGCCAACCGATCAAGGAGGATACATGGCAGACGAAAAAGACGAGAAGAAGACATCGGAGTCCAAGCCGGTTACAAAAAGAACCAGAACCAAGGCTGTTAAGGAAGAAAACGGGGATACTGCTGAGAAAAAACCCCGAACAGTCCGTAAGACAAGGGCTAAGGCAGAAGCTCAGGAAGCTGTTGAGAAGGAAGTTACGGCAGCAGGGGAAGCTGCGGCTGATTCAGGTGAAGAAAAGCCGAAAAAGCGCGTGACCAGACGTACTGCGAAAAAAGCTGAGGAGCCGGAAGGCGCTACTGATGCTGCAGCAGAGGAGAAGAAGACAGTCCGTAAGAGAACCACAACCAGAAAAACTGCGTCTAAAAAGAGTGATGAGGAAGAGGCTCAGGCTGAAAGTTCTGAGTCTGTTTCTGCAGACAGCGGCAGCGTAACGGAGAATCAGTCCGATATATCCGCAGCTCCGGCAGAAAGCAGTAATGACGAAGCTCCGGCGAAAGCATTGGCAGCAGAGGCTTCCGATGATGCTGACGCAAAGGTTCAGGAGAACAGGACAAATGCTCATCACAAGACCATAGTTGTCAACAGAAAGGGCATTCACGGTGTCAAACCTGTCAGAAGTCAGGGACGGGACTCGAGGAATGAACATTATACCCAGAGAACCGATAATGTTAACAGGCCGGAGCCTGTGAGAGATGCGGGAAGTGTTCCAAAGCAGGAAAATCCTTACAAGGAATCTGAATTTATCGAGAAGGATGCTGCCGATCGTACAGAAGAAGATATGGCAACACGAGATGCCGCTATCGCTAAAGCTGCCGAGAATGAAAAGACCGATGAGCTTGATAACGAGACTCAGAAGACTCCTACAGGTAATCCCTGCGGCGGAATCCTTGAGGTAATGCCGGATGGCTTTGGATTCACAAGATCCGAGAATTTCCTTCCGGGTGAAAGTGATGTTTATGTAAATCCGGCTATCATTAAGAGATACAGACTTAAGACCGGTGATGTCATCAAGGGTCTTTACAGAAGTAAGAATCCTAATGAGCGTTTCGGTGCTCTTTCCTATATAGAGACAGTTAACGGTAAGCCACTCAGTGCTATTTCCCAGAGAAAGAGCTTTGACCAGCTAACACCGGTATTTCCGAATCAGCGTATAAAGCTTGAGGTTGATGGGGAGAAGGCTCCTACATCATTACGTATTCTTGACCTCCTTGCTCCTATAGGTAAGGGACAGAGAGGAATGATCGTATCACCGCCTAAGGCAGGTAAGACCACACTTCTTAAGCAGGTAGCCAAGGCTATAGTTAAGAATGAGCCGAAGATGCATCTGCTTATCCTTCTTATCGATGAGCGTCCCGAGGAAGTTACGGATATGAAGGAAGAGGTAGAGGGCGGACTGGTTACAGTTATTTACTCAACTTTCGATGAGCTTCCGGAGCACCATAAGAGGGTTGCGGAAATGACTATAGAGAGAGCAAAGCGTCTTGTTGAGCAGGGAGAGGATGTTACAATACTTCTTGACTCCATCACAAGACTTGCGAGAGCCTACAATCTGGTGGTTCCCGCTTCGGGAAGAACTCTTTCCGGTGGTCTCGATCCTGCGGCTCTTCATATGCCTAAGAGATTTTTCGGTGCTGCAAGAAATATGCGTGAGGGAGGTTCCCTTACCATTCTTGCAACAGCGCTTGTGGATACCGGCTCACGTATGGATGACGTTATCTACGAGGAGTACAAGGGTACCGGTAACATGGAGCTGGTGCTTAACAGAGAGCTTCAGGAGAGGAGAATATTCCCGGCTATCGATATCGTTAAATCCGGTACACGCCGTGATGATCTTCTGCTTTCCGAGCTTGAGCGAAAGACTGTGGATATCATCCATAAGAGAACCTATGACGAGAAGGCCGGTGCCGCTGAAGAGGTTATCAGTCTTTTCGACAAGACCTTTAACAATGATGAGGTATGTCAGTTTATCGTGAACGGTAAGCCTGTGATGCGTAATTCCAATGCAACTGCCAACCCGGCAGCAAATCCGAATTCGAGACTGGCTATAAAGATCAACAGACAACAGTGATATAAAGTGATTTCCCGATGAAAATGTATGTTGAAATATACTAAAGATTGATTTACTATAAAGATGTGAAAAGTGCTTGCCGATAGACGGTTAGCCCTTTGTTTGTTGGTTAAAAAATAACCGCCAAAGTTTGTCAGGGGATCTTACGCAAAGTAAGTGAATTTACGGGGCGGTGCAAAAAGGAACATTGAAAGATGTTCTTTTTTTGTACCCAATTTTCATCCACATTTCTTTCCATATTGTACTGTAGATTTTATACGATTACCATCACCCT
>JAGAXP010000044.1 GCA_017940955.1 Oribacterium sp. | reverse complement strand
TATTGTTTCCATTGTTACTTAAACTCCTTAGTTCCCGGTAGTATTTTGGACCGGGAACCCCGTCCCCATAGCTCACTTCCCGGTAATATTTTGGACCGGAACCCCGTCCACATGGCCCATTAAACACGCAGACTACCTTCTATTTTTCTTCCGCGTGTCATATACCAAGCCCAACCTATTTGAAGACTAACACCTTATTGATTAATGTTTACAATCTCCCAGATATCGCTCGGCTCCTGGCCAAGCTTCCAGGCACCGACTCCGCCGCAGCCGGCTTCCTTTATGGCATCGATCTTCAGCTGCATTGACTGCCGATCCTCAAGCCATACCTTCTTGGTAATACCGTCCTCAACCACTTCTCCGTAATTCTGACCGATGTCATCCCCTATCCAGCTGAGCTGCACACCATGGTTCTGAACCCAGTCGAGAGCGTCCGACATTCCGAGAGCATCGGAACTTGTCTCGCCTGCTTCATTGGTCATCCAGACTCTCGTATAGAACGGAACAGCAATGATCACTCTGTCAGCCGGAACTATCTTTGTAGTCTCGGAAATACCATGATTAAGGTAGCCTATGGAGGAAACACTTCCCTCCTCGCTTCCGGCATAATGCTCATCATAGCACATGATGAGCACGTAATCGATATGCTTTCCCAGCTCCTCAAGATCGTAGTAGCTGTTGTAGCCGTAAGGAACATAGCAGTCGGCAGAGAGAATGATTCCGGCCTTCCTGCATTCAACCGCAAGCTCCCTCATGAACTGAACATAATCCCTGCCCAACCTCTCCGGTATCAGCTCGAAGTCAATGTTTAGTCCGTCAATGCCTCCGGCCACCGCTGCATTCACAAGGTTTGATATAAGCTTTGCCCTGATCTCTGTGCTCTTCAGGAATACGGATTCATCGATCTCGCCGCCGTCGAAGTTATTGACGGTAGCCCATACCTGATAGCCACGGGCGTGAGCATTATCAACATATTCCTGAGTCCAGTAGTTATTGAAGTCACCCTCATCGGAAGTAAGGATAAACCAGGTGGGGGCAATGACATTCATGCCTGTGACACCCTTAACCATGTCGTCGATGTAGGCATTGGCCGCAGTGGAAGTGATCTGGTGGAAACCAAGCACTACCTTTGAGCCGTCAATTCTTGTGATATGGGTGTAATCCGGAGCCTTGAACCCGGATTCCGGTGTCACCTCGGTTTTGTCTGAAAGATGTTTGTTCCTGAGCCAGCCGATGTAGCCGTCTCCCGTCTGGACCTTGCTCCAGTTCTCCATAGCTTCAAGGAGCTTAACATTATCCCCTGACTTAAGAGTGGTGAGAACCTCGGACTTGATTCCGCCGAGAAGTCTCACGGATTCCTTGCCCTTTACCTTACAGGTTTCGTAGGGGCTCCAGTCATTGAAAATGAAGGCTCTCTTCGACTCGTCCTCGAGATGGGTACTGTAGCGGATATCCGTGTATTTCTGAACAAATTTAATGTTCAGGAACAGATCTTCGGTGGTGTCCCCTATACGGACAAAGGCCGTTGAGCCGTCCTCCAGGGTGTCCCCGAGACCGTATCTCTCAGTCGTTTTGGGTAATGTATAAAGGATTTCATTAACATCCTTTGCCCAGTAGAAGCCTCTGTTGAGTTCAGACATGACCCACTCATAGGGCAGGAAAAGTCCGCCGTTAATGACTCTGCCGGTTACAGGCTTGTCCTCCTCCGTAAACAGCTGTTCGTCATTCAGGAACAATGCCACCTCATCGCCGCTGACCCCGAAGTACTCCGCCTTATCCGCAAGAACCTTTGTGGGCGCGAACTTTTTCTCGTAAAAATAGTAGCCAACCAGTCCGACGGCCAAAAGGATCAGTATAAGCACAACCATGAAGGGAGTGCCCTTTTTCCCACCTGATTTTTTCTTTCTGGTTTCACGACGTTCCCTGAAACTCTTTAATTCTCTAGCCAAAATGCTGTTCTCCCTGATTTACTCTTTTCATACGGACAATCGTCTGTATGAATCCCCAAAGCAAAATTACCTGTCTGAAATAATCTGTTTCATGTTCTGAATTCCGGCTACACAGACGTCGGTTTTAAATCACTTCATTATTCAGTTCCTGAAGCTTCGCTGCCTGGTCCGCGGAAATGATAGGATCCAGAAGCTCATCCAGGTCTCCGTTAAGCACCTTATCAATTGAATAGAGTGTGAGACCTATACGATGATCCGTAACTCTTCCCTGAGGGAAATTGTAGGTTCTGATCTTCTCGGAGCGGTCTCCGGTACCGACCTGCGACCTCTTGGCCTCAGCCGCTTCGCTCTGCTTCTTATTATACTCTATTTCATATAATCTGGCTCTCAGAAGGCGCATCGCCTTTTCACGGTTCTGAACCTGGGAACGCTCCTCCTGACACTCTGCCACCATACCTGTTGGTTCGTGAATGAGACGAACTGCGGATGAAGTTTTGTTGATGTGCTGTCCTCCCGCACCGGAGGATCTGAATACCTCCATCCTTACATCAGCGGGATTGATCTCAACATCCACATCCTCTGCCTCAGGCATAACGGAAACTGTGGCGGTGGAGGTATGGATACGTCCGCCTGACTCAGTCACGGGAACACGCTGCACTCTGTGAACCCCGGCCTCATACTTGAGTCTTGAGTAAGCACCCTTTCCGGTGACGATAAATACAACCTCCTTCATACCGCCGATGCCGGTTTCATTGGCAGAAACAAGCTCTGTGCGGTAGCCTCTCCGCTCCGAATAATTAAGGTACATGCGGTAAAGCTCATAGGCAAAAAGGGCAGCCTCATCACCGCCGGCACCGCCTCGTATTTCCATAATGATATTTTTATCGTCATTTTCATCCTTGGGAAGGAGCAATATCTGTAGCTCCTTGATGAGCTCCGGCTGGTCTGCCTTGGCCTGGGCAAGCTCCTCCTTCGCCATATCCAGAAGCTCCGGATCCTTCTCTCCCGAAAGCATCTCAAGAGCATCCTTCTCCGACTGCACCGCATCGCAGTACTTATGATAGGTTTTTACCAATGTCTCAAGATCTGAGCTCTCCTTCATAAGCTTTAAGTATTTCTCAGTATCATTTACTATGTCAGGCTCTGTCATAAAGCGCTGAATCTCTTCATAATGTCTCGATATGGACTCGAGACGGTCAAACATATCCATATTTTTTCCTCTTCTATTTCTAAGCTGCTGCCGGGGTTTTTAACCCTCATATATTCATCACCGCTGTCAAACTGCTTTGTACAGCTGTTAATCTGAGCTTCCGGGGAATTTTAACCCCCATATATTCATCACCGCTGTCAAGCTGCTTTGTTCAGCTGTTAATCTGAGTTTCCGGAGAATTTTAACCCCCATATATTCATCACCGCTGTCAAACTGCTTTGTTCAGCTGTTAATCTGAGTTTCCGGGGATAATCTCCGGATTTTCAGAGGTGACCTGTCACCACTCTGTCGTTTTCGCCGTAATCCTTTATAACTATGACATCGCGGAATCCGGCGTTTTTCAGAAGCTCTGCCACAGCTTCCCCCTGGTCATAGCCGATTTCAAATGCCACATGCCCGCCCGGGTTCAGGTACTTCGGCGATTCCTCTGCCAGTATCCGGTAAAACCTTTGTCCGTCCTCTGTACCGTCCAGGGCAATACGCGGCTCATATTCCCTTACCTCAGGTTCCAGAGTGTCCACTACCTTCGACGGAATATAAGGTGGATTTGAGACGATCACATCGAAGCTTCCCTTAACCTCGCTGAACATATCCGATCTGTACAGTCTGAACCTGTTTTTTTCCTCTTCAGTCAGAAGGCTTTCTTTGTTATATGTTGCGATTTTTAATGCTTCTTCCGAGATATCCACAGCCTCGACCTTGCTGAAATGCCCCGTTTTACATAGGGTTATGGCAATGCATCCCGTTCCGGTGCAGAGATCCAGCAGCGCAGCGTCCTCTTTTTCCACAATCTGACGCCCCGTCGTCAACCTGTCCACAAGGTCTTTTCTTTCCCGGAGTTCATTCCCGGTTGTCACCACGTCCGCAGGGTCTTTTCTCTCCGGGAGTTCATGCCCGGCTGTCACCCCGTCCTCAAGATCTTTTCTCTCCCGGATTTCCTGCCCGGTTGTCACCACATCCGCAGGAACTTTTCTCTCCCGGAGTTCCGCCGGAAGGTTGTCATATAATAGGTTTCCAAGCACCGTATCTATTAGAGTCTCCGTATCGGCTCTCGGACAGAGCACGTCCTTCGTGACCTTAAATTCAAAACCATAAAACCAGGCGGATCCCAGAATCTGCTGAAGAGGCTCCCTGCCCTCTCTTCTCAGAAGGTTCTTCTCGAAGTTTTCCTCCGCCTTCCGAAGCGCCTCCTCATCCTCAAAATACCGTGGGATAAGATCCGAAGGTTTCTCATCGGAAACACTCAGATAATGTGATCCTTCCAGCTTAAAGGCATCCATAACAAGAGCCCGCGCATCAAAACGCGGGTCCGGAACATTGGCAGCCTTAAGTCTCTTTTCTGCCTCTGCCAGTATTACTTTAAATGTTTTATCTATCATATATTTCTTCCTTATAACCTTATACCCAACAGTTACAGGAAGAAAAGCTAGTTTTCGGTACCGGTAGCCGGAAGAATCTCTGATGTCACCGGGTCTTCTGCATTATCCTCCGATATTTCCGGTTCAGAGACATCCTTTGCAGAATTTACTGCTATATCCTTTACGGAATCCTCCGCATTATCCATTACAGAATTTGCAGTGTTATCCTCCGGAAATTCCAGTCCGAAGGTTTTCTTCTCGAATTCACGCCAGTCAAAAACCTTTTCAACTGCCGCAATGGCAACCTCGATCTCGCTGTTATCCGGCTCGAAGGTTGTGAGGCCCTGCATCCACATGCCTGGAATGAAAAGAATCCGGGTCAAAGCATTATCATGAGTTCCCACTATGCGAAGTACCTCATAGCTGATGCCGGCGATCACCGGGATAAGCACGAGACGGCTCGCAAGCTTTAACATGATATTGTCAAATCTTATGACCATGAAAAGCATAATGGAAATGAGCATTACATAAACAATGAAGCTGGTGCCGCATCTTTTATGCTCCTTGCTGGAGGCCGCAACATTTTCCACAGTCAGCGGAAGCCCGTGCTCCACACAGTTGATGCACTTATGCTCTGCTCCGTGATACTGGAAGGTTCTTCTGATATCCGGCATACGGGAAACCAGCTTAATGTATATAACGAACAATCCTACCCTTATGATACCTTCAATAAGCCCGAGAAGTGCTTCGCTGGGAAGCATTGGCTTAAGAAAGCTTGCTATAAAAGCAGGAAAAACCACGAAGAGACCTATGGCTACTACAAAAGAAAATACCATAACTATTCCGGAAAGCACCGGTTCCAGCTTCTCGCCGAAGGTGTCATCCAGCCACTTCTCAAATTTAGTTGGCTCCTGCTCTGCGTCTTCCGGATCATCCTCTATAAATGTAGCGCTGTAATTAAGGCACTTGGTTCCCAGCACCATTGAGTCGATAAAGGAAAAGATTCCTCTTATAAAAGGGGCTTTGCAGAATTTAAACCTGTCGGTCATAGAGATGTAGGTATCCTCCATAACCTCGATGCTTCCATCCGGCTTCCGCACTCCCACCGAGTACCTCTTTCCGTTTCTCATCATCATGCCCTCAAGGACAGCCTGACCGCCTATTCCGCTGTAAACCTGTCCCCGGGCTTTAGCCATTGCTTCACACGGTGAAGCCTCTTTAGTTTCTGTATGTGTAGAAAAAAATGTCATAATATTAACCTTTATAAAAACATGTGTATCTTTAAGTGTATACGAAGTGAGCTATTTATTCAAGAAAAGAGGACGCATGCCGTAGCAAGCGTCCTCTTGAATCCCGTTTCTGTTGACTTATTAAGAAAGACCGAACTTCTTGTTGAACTTATCGATCTGACCAGCAGCCATAGCTGACTTCTCCTTGCCTGTATAGAATGAATGGCAAGCAGAGCAAACTTCTACGTGGATCTCAGGCTTTGTTGAACCTGTTACGAATGTGTTACCGCAGTTGCAGGTAACTGTAGCCTGATAATACTTAGGATGAATTCCTTCTCTCATTTTGTACCTCTTTCTACATGGTTTCCAACCATATAAATTCGCACATGATGTAGAATCACGCGCTTAGTTAATTGTAAAGCTTTACCAAGATAACACAAATCATTTTTTATTGCAATAGATTTTCAAAAATCCGCATCCTGAAATATGGTCGAAATTCAGACTATATGATAATTCTGCTCCTTATGCTACAATCCAGCCAGTGCTTGCCAATGCGGTAGGCGGTTAGCCCTTTAGTCACGAAGGGCATTTTGTAAGTCCCTTCAGAAAGAAAGGAGGGCGCCATGGTGAGTTATTCTGATTTATTCCAGTTTGGGATTCTGATTGTAGCTATCATTGGTCTTGTTTATAAGATCGCAAAAAAATAACCGCCCACAAGCCTGACAAGGATCTTACGCAAAGTAAGTGAAAAATATCGGGGCGGCGGAAAGAGAACATCTAAAGGGGTGTTCTTTTTTTGTACTCTGAATATATGGCTAAATAGTTTATATTTAGACATATTAAAACTTCTATATATGGCTATTG
>JAGAXP010000043.1 GCA_017940955.1 Oribacterium sp. | reverse complement strand
TGCAAATCCGGAAAAATTTGCCGAGCTCTACAACAGGATAAATATCCACACCCGTCAGGATATGCGCTACAACAACGAATTCTGGGATCAGTACGAAACAGAAGTTGCGGAAGCACATGAAAAGATCAATGATGCCTATCTAAAGTATAACGGACAGGCAAGCGGAGTCCTCAGCTACGGACACGTGGTTGACCTGATGGTGGTATACTATAACGACAACGGAACCCTTCATTACTGATCAGATGACACCTTTTTTCAGTTATGACACACCCCACATGACTGGTGGCAGATTCCGTAGGAACCCGGCATATAGCCTAAGCCCTGGCGAAGCGAACTAAATGGGCTTAGGTTCCCAGTTTGGCATAGCGCGAAACGGTCCGATATCGCCCTTTGCTCTCTCACTTATCTCATTCCTTTGTTCCAACTTCAAGGAAACGAAGGAAATCAAGGGCAAGCTGCTTCCTGTCTGAAACCTTGGGGATTCCAAACACCGGTACGGTTCTTGCAAAGAAACCTCCCTCGGAAATCACGGAAACATCTGTGAGGATGATGCCAACCGGAATAGGGTCTTCCATTTTTTCGGGATCAGGAAGCCTGAAATCTTCTCTTGATATCACATCAGGATCGCCCATGAGATCTGCCGCAAGCTGCTCCATCTCGTCGAGAGTCTCTTCTTCTGGACTCTCTGTTCCCGGCGTTTTTTCTCCGAATTCATCACCTGTTTCAACTTTTCCGGCTGCGGCATCGCTTTCCTCTGCCATAACGCTTTCTGCCTGAGCCGCATCCAGATTTTTGAGCTTTTCCATAAGCGCACCGTCGATATAGTAAATCCTGTTCTCAGACTCATATTTACTATACTGTATTTCTCCCAATGCATCCCTGAGATCAGCAAATGCCCCATTAAGTGCATAATAGGTAAAAACTCCCGGATCTATGACCATAACATCCAGATCATGGGATGCGAACAATGCTGTGATCTTTGCATTTTGTGCCATGGAGTACTGGCTGTTTACATTGGGATTGAAGGTGGCTGTGGTATCAATGACTACCTTTTGGTTTTTTGTTGAAATCTCTTCATAGGCCGCAAATCTTCTCTCAAGCTCTTCATCACTTACAGTCACATCAGTACCGGAAGCATTGAGAAACATGCCGTAAAATGCCAGAGGTTTGTTGTTCAGAAATGTTGTCACCACATAGTAAATAAGCGAAACCACAACTATAAATACTATGATATGGAACTTATAGTAATCAAATATGTACTGAGCTTTCTGTCCGAAGCTCATCCTGCTGAGTTTTTCTTTCTCGTTTCTGAGTTGATTTTTTATTTTTCCGCTCATATCCTGTCCTGCCTCGTTCTCATTCAGAATATCTGTCTTATATTCCGCCTATCTGTATCACTTAACCATGACTCCCTTTCAGAAAAGGGACTCCGTCACTATTCCGGGGCTCACTGTTTCTCTGATTCTCCCATGGATCCTTGTGATTTACTAATCAGGAATTTTTATCCTGTTAAAATGATCCTCTTGTAACTTTTGTTTAAGAATCAGCTGTTATATTAACAGAAACATATCAAAATATCCACTTTACGGAGAGCCGGTTTTGATATAAATTCTAATCGAGAAGGCATTGCACTGTGACTGCTCCTTTCGAGCTTATGTTCCGGTTCACTCTTTCTTGCACAATACAATATATTTTTAAGCAGAGTAGACGCTCGAGCGTATAGTGCCTTCCGAACGGGGAGTTTGTCGGAGGGACGAAGCCTTTTTAAGGTGCGGTTCGGTCGTCGCATCCCGCTGCAGCGAAGGACGAGCTATACCTTCTTTGTAGTCAGG
>JAGAXP010000042.1 GCA_017940955.1 Oribacterium sp. | reverse complement strand
CTAACAAAGAAAGAATCCTTATGGATTCTTTTTTTGCGCTCAAAGCCGCGCGGCTCCCAAGATTAAAAAACAAATCTTGGGCAGCAATGTCAGATATTTTCTTTATGAAAAATCTGACTTGGCGAGGGGGCTAAGGAAAAAGGGAACCAAGTGGTTCTAAGGGGGTCTGTCTTGATTTTGCTCGACTCAGCTCAACGCATTCAACCGGATGCCCGACCACCAGGCCCTTCATGTACACCGGCTGAACTGTTGCCAGCTGCATTAAATAACCCCGGAACGATTAGGTTCCGGGGTTTGAAATCTTTTATGAAGGGATTGATCCAAATTAGTTTGTGATGGTCTTCTCTGTATCCTTGTCGAATACGTGGATCTTTGACTCGTCGATAGCGAATGTAACGTTAGATCCTGTACGAGCTGCTGTCTTAGGGTTAACTCTTGCTACCCATGAAGCATCTCCCAAATCGAAGTAAAGGAGTGTCTCAGCACCGAGCATCTCGTATACCTTGATCTCAGCCTGTAATGTCTGCTTCTGGTGAGCTGCTACGAAATCTTCTTCGTCATGGATGTGCTCAGGTCTGATTCCGAGAGTAACAGTCTTTCCGATGTATCCGCCTTCCTTAAGCTTTGCAGCCTTAGCAGGGCTAAGAGCGATTGTGTGACCTGCAAATGTAAGAGTTACCTCTCCGTTTGACTCGCCGCACTCTGCATCGATCATGTTCATCTGAGGAGAACCGATGAATCCGGCAACGAACTTGTTGCAAGGTGTGTCATAAAGATTCTCAGGAGAATCAACCTGCTGAATGATACCATCCTTAAGAACAACGATTCTTGTTCCGAGAGTCATAGCCTCTGTCTGATCGTGTGTTACATAGATGATAGTTGTCTCAAGAGACTTGTGAAGCTTTGCGATCTCTACACGCATCTGTGCACGAAGCTTAGCATCAAGGTTTGAAAGAGGCTCGTCCATAAGGAATACCTTAGGTCTACGAACGATTGCACGTCCCATGGCAACACGCTGTCTCTGTCCACCTGAAAGAGCCTTTGGCTTTCTGTCAAGAAGGTGCTCAAGGTCAAGGATTCTTGCTGCCTCATGTACCTTCTGATCGATCTCATCCTTAGGAACCTTACGAAGCTTAAGACCAAATGCCATGTTATCATATACTGACATATGAGGATACAGAGCGTAGTTCTGGAATACCATTGCGATATCTCTGTCCTTAGGCTCTACATCATTCATTCTCTTGCCATCGATGAGAAGGTCACCGCTTGAGATATCCTCAAGACCTGCGATCATACGAAGTGTGGTTGACTTTCCACATCCTGAAGGACCTACGAAAATGATAAACTCCTGATCCTTTACATCAAGGTTGAACTTCTTAACGGCTTCAAAACCGTTTGAGTATTTCTTGGTTACATCTTTAAGAACTACACTTGCCATAGTTACATGTCTCCTTACTGAGTTAAATACGTTGCTTGGTTGACAAAGAGATTCAATCACCAGCTCTTTGTGACAATGTGTATGATACTCCAACAAATATTTAATCTCTACGGCACAGCTACCCAAAAAAAGATGTGAATATTTAGACAAAGTGTCCGACAGGAAAACCGGTTTTGTTAATAAAGACAAAAAATCGAAGTTTTTGTTATCTTAATTTTGCCTTCTTTCAGCAATTTGCCTACAGAACGCTTGAAAGCGGCCTTTGACATACCGAAATCCCGCTGAATTTCGTCAGGTTGTACAGTTTTGTCGGTGTACGGAACATGTCCTCCGAACTTTTCTGTCAATATCCTCAAAACCTCATCGGCATTTTGCTCATAATAATAGCTCTTAATTTCGTCATTTTTAATAACGGTAGCGTCTGTATGCTTCTTTGTGTACATGGTAGCGGCGAGGCGCTGTGTGTGATCCACATAAAGATATACTTCCACAGAATCACCTTTTTTTACTTCATATCTCATTTCATGATATGGAAGAAGCACATCTCTCTCCAGTCCGATGTCTACAAAAGCACCGATCTTGGTAATATCCTTGACCATAACCTTTGCTATCTCTCCCACTGCCATAAGAGGCTTCTGGGTGGTTGCTATAAGGCGGTCTCTGGAATCCTTGTAAACAAATACCGATAATTCATCCCCTATGGTTTTTCCGTTGGGAACCTGCTTTTTCGGAAGAAGAACGGAGGCGCCTTCATTGTCCTCAAGATAAACTCCGAAATCCTTTTCTCTTGCAATCTTTAATGTCTGATTCTTTCCTAATTCGATCATGATTAAACCTTTCTGAAAAACTTAACTGCCGATATTCACCGGTGCAGTCGGACTAAAATAAAAGTTTATGTAAATAATGCTCTTGAAGCTGCAATATACATGAACGTGTGAAACCGGAATTCCCGGTGAAAAACCATTTTACAGAAATTCTATGTTACAGAATACATCTCCTGTTTCTGACCGGAGACTGACTACTATCCCGCCATTGGCACTCTTTTCGTACATGGGGATCATAATGTCTCCGAGAACGGCTGCTTTTCGGTATTCTGCTCTTATACGGCCGGAAGTGAAGCTCTCCTTTCCTTCGGTTACTGCTGAAAGCACATCGTCCGCAATCTGAAGATACCGGGCATTGTTCACATGGTGGTTGGTATCGATGTGATGGGGCTCGATCTTAATGGCAGGTGCCTCAACCATTTCCTCCGGTTCCTGAACCTTGCGGTCTCCGGCAGTGAGTTTAAGAACATCCTCCAGTTCTCCGAAATAACTAACCATTTCTTCATCTATCTTGACCGGACGCTGGCGTTCCGTGTCAAAACAGAACCAAATGCTGTCGGCCCTTAACAGGTAATTTCCCTCAGAATCCTTTATCCAGAAATTTCTGCGGCCAAGCACTCCTCTGAAAGCATGAGGGCTTGTACCCACGGTGATGTTCTCATATAATCTGGGCATCCTTTCTACGTAAATATCCCAGTAGCTAAGAAGCCAGGCCTTATGGAGTTCATTCAGCCTGTCCAGTGTCAGTCCAATGTCAGCTGAATGGAAGGTGCTGCAATCCTGAAGATAATTTACCAGGGAGGTTATAGTGATGTCCTGCGATCCCCCTACTTCTGAATACCTTACTCTCTCTTTTATTTCGTACATAAATGTCTCCTGAATCTGAAAAGGCAGGTTCTACGTTCCCGTAAAACCTGCCTGAAAGTCTCTGGTTTATGGGTGTTCCGTTCCTTAAGGTGCCTGTTATCCTGTCCAACAGTAGTTACATGCCAGGAAAGTCAGTATCGCCTGATACGGTCTTTCCAAGGCGTTTAAAGTATATTAAACGCTGATTGAAATAAAATCAAGGAAAAAAGAACTGCCGATTTTTTGTATATTGGCGCATAAGCTGAATATAAGAAAAAAGACCGCTGCATTGCGCGGCGATCTTTTTGTAACAGTTCAGCCGGGTGGGCTGTTATGTTTTTTTATATATCAGGCGTTGAGCTCAGCAGGATCGATCTTGAAGCCCTCAAGCTTTGATGTACAGTGCGGGCATCTTGTTGCTTCGATGCTGATCTCTGACTTGCAGTATGGACACTCCTTTGTCTTTGCAGGTTCCTCAGCGGGAGCCTCTTCCCTACGAAGCTTGTTAATGCCTTTTACAAAGAGAAATACTACAAAAGCCATGATAAGGAATGAAATAGCCTCTGTAATGAATTTTCCATAAGCAAAAACAGCACCCTCCTCTACTGCCAGGTCAAAAACCTTTGTGGTCTGACCTGCAAGCGGTACGAACATATTGCTGAAATCCAGCTTTCCGGTAAAGATGGAAAGCAGCGGCATAACCAGATAATCAACGATGCCCTTTACCAAAGAAGTAAAAGCAGAACCGATGATCATACCTACAGCCAGGTCGATCATATTGCCTTTGATTGCAAATTCCTTGAATTCTTTTACGAAATCCTTCATATTTTCCCCCTTTTGCCCTAAGATTTTAAAATCTCAAAGAGCTATAAAAATAATATACATTTTCTCATCTGTTTAGGTGAGTAACTAAACCTGGATATCTGACACAGATATGCCGGCCTGACCGGCTGATAATCAGTACATCAGCGCTCCGTCAGCTCCAACGAAATGATGTCCATATTCGTCATCGACAAATTTATCCACATCCATGAATCCGTTAGTGCCAATGTGATACCACTTTCCGTCGCTTTCCACAACCCATCTGTTGGTTACGGGAATACCGTTCTCGAGATATACCCATCCGTATGGTGCCCAATTCTGCCACTGGTCTGCTGCGGTAGACTCCTGATTTGGAGCCTGAGATGAATTCTGTGAAGAATTCTGGGAACCACCGTTCATTGCATCTGCAGGTGAAGATCCGGAAGCAGATGTTCCTGATGAACCTGATGAGTTTCCGTTAGGTGTAACTGATGAAGAACCTGAGCTTGATGAGCCCGATGATGAAGAAAGTGATTTAAGAAAATCGCTGTCAACTTCGAGGACATCAGACTCTGAGGATGAATATTCATCTTCACCTTTATTTTTCTTTCCTGCGGTAATCTTAAAGGTGTATTCTCCTGTTCGATTTATTTTTTTGATATAGCTTGTAAGCTCTTTTTTACCTGAGGTTGTGGATGCTGTTATACCTCCGCTTGTAGCATCACTTGTGCGGTTTTTGTCATCAACATAAATGACGATCTTTCCGGTGGATTTATCCGAAGCCTCTGACCAGGTAGCATAAACATGTGTCTTACCATCAGAATCTTCAGTAGTATCCCAGGATGCATCTCCTATGGAATAGTCTTTTTCATCCTCATCTTCATCTTTCTTTGCAAATGCCGTAATCTCACCGAGATATGAGCTTACAGGTGATGAGGTTGCGAGAATTGCTGCCATTATGACAGCTGATAATTTTCTTAATTTCATTGTTTCCTCCATACCGGGTTCTACCCTCTAGAATAAAGGGACAAAATATTTGAAGCCCTTTTTTAAACCCATGATTAATGATAATACAAGAAAGGGATTTTTGAAAACCTTTATCGAAGAATTAATTAAAAAGTAGATATTTTTATAAAAAAAGTTCAGCACAATGTAAACCACCGGGGACGGTTTTCGCCGGCGAGAACCGTCCCCGGTGGATAACCGGCAGATTAGTTTATTCGGTTTTGGTTATTTCTTTGTGTTCAGTCCGGAAATTCAGGAAATCCTTTAAAGTCATTGTTTCAAGATCACCTGACTTCAGGCTTCCGGATTCTTTGTTTATGATGGGATAAACGGTTACATCACAATATCTGCTGATCTCTTTCAGCTCCTCTTCTGAAAAAGGATAAGCGCCGGTGTAGCTGTAGTCATTGTATTCACGATAGTCATCTTCTGCTTTTTTATTGTAAACCTCAAAGTAGACGGAGCTGTAACCGGTATTCCGGTTATAGAATCTGGATCTGGATTGTTTGCGGTAGGCTTCCAGCTTCTCAATTATGTCTTTGTAATCCGCCTTGTTTTCCGTGGGTATCGTGAGGATGAAGGAGACATTGGCATAATTCTCATCATAATTGTCAGAATTATCAAGGCTTAGATCTTCAAGCTTTACGTCTGCCCTGTACTGGTAACAAAGGTATTTTTCTGAGTAAAGGTTGTAGGGCAGGCTGCTGAGACCAAAGCCTTCCGTTGCCCAGCCAAGTTTTGCAAAGCCCATGGTGCCGATACAAAAGATCAGGAACAGAACAATGGGCTTATAGGAAATCTTAATTGATCTTTTATAAACAAAAGAAGCCACGATGTAGATAAAGAACAAAAGCAGGTACACGAATTGCAGGCCTTCAAAGCTGTCTGATACTACCGTCCATGAAAGGTCCAGAAGGATCAGCAGGAGGTAAACATTGATGATGAAAGGATATGCAAGGATGTCATCGGACAACTGCTCGGCACGTTCTGCTTTTCTGTTTATAAAGTGATGCCTTAGAAGGAGCGCGGACAGAAGCGCAAATATAGACATTGGCAGTAAATAAAGTGCCATAAAGCCGGTATCGCTGTATTCGGGTTCTAGAATTGCACCGGTGTTTATAAAAAACATGGATATGGGTGACAACAGTGTGCCTATCTGGTTCACAAGGCTGTCTGAAGGGAGATTTCGGCCGGCGATCATGGAGTACAGAAATGAAATGACTGTAAGCTCTACTATTACCGGAAGAAGTGTATATGCTCCTATCATAACCACACCGTCAAATACTGTATTTGTGATAGTATAGACAGCTGTGTGGAACAAGGTGAGTACAGCGATGGAAAAGGCAGAAAAGAGCTGCAGGGCAACAAAGGTTCTTAAGAGAATGATGCCCCGGGCACGAAGGAGCCAGACAAGGGTGGTTCCCACAAAAAAGCAGCCGTAGGATATAAGCCAGGTCAGAAAAAGGTTCGTGATGAGCTGCTCTTTTCGTGAAACCGGCAGGGAAAAATACATGTCCACACTACTCTTTCTGTGTATGTAGGAAAACAGATAAACCGGCATGGCTATGGTGAGCAGTATGGATAAAACACAGCCGATGTTTGCACTTGTTATAAAGGTGTCCTTAGGGTATGCAGGATCAAAGCCTGTGAAGGGAATAAGCTGGAATCCTATGTAGATCAGAATGAAAAACAACAGTGATATCTTTCTGCTCCTGATCAGCCATTTAAAATAATTCTTATTCATAATATCTCCATTCCGGGGCATGGTTCCCGGTAAATAGTTTTGTATTTTTAAAAAGCTTAGGCGTTCTTTTGATCAATGTTTTTTTCAAGCTCGTAGATGAACAGTTCTTCGAAGTTTACCGGAAGGGTGTTGAGAAGTATCGGGTTCATTTCACGGAGTTTTGCTTCGATAGTTTCCATATCACCACGGATTACCAGCTTGTAAACCTGACCTTCCTTTTCGTATTGCAGAATTTCCAGATCCTTAAAGTCGTCCTTTGTGTGTTCATCTGTGAAGGCCAGCTGATATTTATTGATATTTTCCTTTGACTCTGCAAGGTCGCCGCCTCTCATTATGCTTCCGTTTTCAAGCATTGCGAAGCTGTCGCAGATATCCTCCAGCTCTTTAAGGCTGTGTGAGGATATGACTACGGACACCTCTTCATCCTCCAAAAGGTCTGTGAGAGCCTGTTTAAAATGAAGTCTGGCAAGAGGCTCCAGTCCGTCGTAAGCTTCGTCCAAAAGAAGGAGCTTGGGATGGATGGCTAATGCAAAAAGCAGGGATACCCTCCTCTTCATTCCCTTTGAAAAGGTTGAGATGGAGGCTTTTTCACTCAGCTCGAACATATCGAGGTATTTCCTGAAGGCATCGGGATCAAAGTTGTACATGGATTCATAAAAAAGCTTCAGACTTTCGATGGTGGAGCCAATGGGGAAATAAGCCTCATCGCTGACAAAGGCAATCTTCTTTTTTGTTTCCATGTCATGATAGGTGCTTTTTCCGTCCAGCATTATGCTGCCTGTTTCGGGTTCGTAAACTCCCGCTATGGAACGGAGTAAGGTGGATTTTCCTGCCCCGTTGATGCCCACCAGGCCCATGATGGATTTATCATTGACTGTCAGATTTAAATCCTTCAGTACCTCTTTTTTTCCAAAGCTTTTGGATAAATGTTCAATCTTAAGCATTTTGAGCCTCCTCATAAAGTTTATCGATGGCTTTTAGGATCTCCTCTTTTGTTATGCCGCTATTTTTAAGAGGCTTGAGCAGAGTCTCTATCTGGATGAGTCTGGAGTTTTCCGGATTGACCTCTGCGACATAAACGCCTTTTTTAGGCAGATTGTAAACATACCCCTTTTGTTCCAGCAGAGCATAGGCCTTGGCAACCGTATTTGGATTAATGCCGTTTTCCGTAGCCAGCTGTCTGACAGAGGGGAGCTTGTCGCCGGGATTAAGTACGCCGGCTTCTATAAAGCTTAGTATCTGAGCCTGGATTTGTTCAAATATGGGCTCCTTGCTTTGAAGGTTCAATAAAAACATGGTTCACCTCTAAAACTGTATCACCTGTACCATCTGTATTAACTGTACTACTATTTTGGAATATGTCAAGACCTTGAAAGCCGGAGCCGGCAGGCATCCATTCAAAGACGTAACAGTTCAGTCGGTGGGCCATGGGGGCCGACTGAACTGTTACTCAAAGATGAGTCGCTTCGGCTCAATATCTTTGGATTGATGCCCGCCGGCTCCGGCTAATCTCATCTTCGGCTGAGTTGATGAACTTATGATTTATAAAACAAAAAAACCGGCTCACATGAACCGGTTCTAGCAGCGCTACCAGGATTCGAACCTGGGAATGACGGAATCAGAATCCGTTGCCTTACCACTTGGCGACAGCGCTATATGAAATTGTTTTACTTGTAAGGCTACAAGAGCAGCGCTACCAGGATTCGAACCTGGGAATGACGGAATCAGAATCCGTTGCCTTACCACTTGGCGACAGCGCTAAAACTAATTGTCGCTTCAAGCGACTTGTATATACTACATGAAGGCACAAATCTTGTCAACAGGATTTTTAAAAAAAATGGTTTATACTATATCAGAAGTAAACGCAAATCACTTTCCTATAAGCTTCAGGAATTTCTTGTCATTCATCTGTTCATTTGTTACATACTCGCCATCATGAAAAAGAGCATAATTCGTGATCGGGGTCGGGGCATTCTGAGCTTCATCCCTACTCTCTATATGGATTGCCCGGAATGGGATACCATTCTCTTTAGCCGTCTGCTCCAAGACCGGAACATACTTTGCATTGAAAGGACATTGGCTCGTATAATACAAAACATAGCCCTTCTCTTCTATGTGCGGATGTTTGGCACATTCTTTGAATCGTGGTGTGCTTACCTTCTCATCAAACGGCAAATACCAAAGTTGAATACCATTGTCAGCTTCATCACCCACAACAAATCCCTTGTACTTCAGAAATTTAGGATCAGCCAGGAACGGCTTCTTCTTTGCAGCACATAATACACAAAGCCCCTTTTTTCCCTTTTCCTTACTATCTTCGATGCAGGACGCAAGAAGATCCGTGGAATACCCATGTCCTTTGAAAGAACCTGACACCCACAGGCAATCAATGTACATATATCCTTTTGCTTCAATTGGAATCCACGCGTATTCCGCCGGGATATATTCGATAAAACACTTGCCGCGCTCCACACTCTTCAGAAAAACAAGTCCTTCATCAAACCTGTCAGCCAGCCATGCCTTCTTTGAAGACACCTGTACATCCTTATTGTTTGAAATAGCGCAGCATATGTGTTCCTTTTCCAAATTGTCCTTTATTACCCTGATATACTCCATATAATCAGCCTCTTTCCTTTACAGATCAAAAATACTCATCTGAGGATACTTATCTGGCAATTCCTGCATAAATCTGAAACAATCATCCGGACTTGACATGATTCGACGAGAACCGTCTCGGTAAATAATTTTCCGTTATTTAGTGAAATCCTCAAATCCGTCTGTAAAGGTTTTCGTCCCATCTTCAGAGATCCACATTACTTCTATCCTTCCCACTCTGTCGCTCTTTCCCAGAACGCTGCTACCGTCGGAAACAGATTGTATGAGCTTCTTTCCGTCTTCGATGCTCATGCTGAAAAGTGCAGTGGACAGCGCATCTGCCAGTGCCGAATCATGGGTAAGGATCGTGACGCTTCGGTGGTAGGTTGCGGGATAAAGGGTCTCAGGATCAATGATGTGATGATAACGCTTTCCGTCCACAACATAGTAGCGCTCGTAATCGCCGGAAGTAACCAGAGACATGTCATCCAGATAAGTCATGGCTGAATACTGGTCTCCTGTCTGTGAATCGCGGTAGGTGGGGTTTTCAACGGGACAGACCCATTTCTCTTTATTGTCCTTTAGTCCTATGGCCCGGAGGTTTCCTCCAAGATTAAGCATAAAGCTGTCAGAGCCTGCGGACTCAAGCAGCCTTGCTGCATCTTCTGCGGCGTAGCCTTTTGCTATGCCGCCTACATCGAGACTCATTTCAGGATCCTGAAGGTAGAGGGTTCCGGCCTCTTCGTCTATGATGATGTCGTTAATGTCGGTATGATCTGCTGCTTCCTTCAATGCTGTTTCATCAGGCAGCTCTCCCTTTCCGGGATCAGCCATACCTATCTCCCGCTTTTCGTGCCAGAGCTTTAAGACTGCGCCATAGGCGATGTTTACTTTGCCGTTTGTGAGGGCATGGATATCCTTGCCCCATTTAATAAGCTCTATCAGTTTTTCGTCAACCTTTACCGGCTGAATGCCTGCGTTGTCATTGACGGTCTTCAGATTATTGATACCGTCGTAGTCATTGTAAATATCAAAAAGCTGATGTTCTTTAAGAAGAAGCTCATGGGAAGCATTGTAACGCTCCTTAAATGTTTCTTCGTTTGCTTCATAGCCGATCTCCATGGAGATAGTATCGAACACATCAAGAAACTGAGCAGTGAAACGCTCCTTCTTTTCGGGTGCCGAAACGGGTACGGATGCACAGCCTGTGGTTATGGTGAGAACAGCTGCCGAAAACAAAGCAACTGCTTTTCTGAAATTGTTGTTAAATTTTGCTTTTTTCAAATTCTGCCTCTTTACTTTTGGATGATAAGTTAAACACCGGCACATTATAACACAGGATACGGGATTTTCCCAACAGTTCAGCCGGGGCATGGGTAACATAGCAGGAACGATTATTGCCTTTTGATTGACTTAATTTCTATATGGCATCAACCGAGTCATGTGAAGATCTGTGTGTGAATGACTTAAGTTCTGGTTTCCGTTATCTGAGTCATACATAGGACTGAGCCTGAATGACTCAAATTTTGGTTTCCGTTATCTGAGTCAACATTTTTTGAATTCCTGTCTGACCGCAATTTAAAATAATCCTAAATGGGTCAAACATG
>JAGAXP010000041.1 GCA_017940955.1 Oribacterium sp. | reverse complement strand
TGTATGTTGCGCCATACTCCTGGAATAACTCTTCAAGCTTCACCCTGTATTCGTAACCTACAGAATAAATATCTTTGTAATCAGTATTACTGAGGATACTGTAGAAATTTCGTATATAGATATCGGTCTTGGGACAGCATGAACTTCCGGAATCATGTATCATGTTGTCAAACATGCACGCAAAGTATTCATGGACATTCTTTTTTCCGTATTTTGTTTCCTGCTCTCCTTTACGGGACACAAAGTTTCTGCTCTCTTCACTGTAAAGGGAATCCATTTCTGCCCTTATGTTTTCGAAATTACATTCATAGATATATGAGAAGTAATGTCCGAATTCATGAAAGATGGCATGTTCACAAAGCGGAGCGTATATCACGATGCAGCGGTTCTTGTAATCGGTATATCCTGCCGGATGCACTACATCATCAATGCCTTTTAGTTCATGATCTGACAGATGCACAGACCATCCATTGCCTATAAATTGCCTTAAGAGATTGTCATTTTGAAGAAGAATTCTGGATGTTTCCTCAGCATAAGTTACGATGTCGGGTGATACACCTTGATCATATGTCACAAGAGAACTGTTAATGTCTATATCTTTATATGGCACCTCTCGCTTAAATACTATCTTTCCCGGAAGACTGATTGAAGGACCTTTAGTCTCAGTCTGGGTCATATTACCTTGAGGAAACATATTTATAGGTATTTCTATCCCCAAAGTAGAAGCAACGGCTATTATGGCAACCACTATGATCACAGCCATAAATACGGTTCCACAACCATTTTTAGATCCGGATCCCGACCCATTTGGCTGTATGTAGGGCATTTTACGCAGCTTTCTCACTTTGTAAGGTTTACTATTTAAACTAAAATCTCCGCGATAAATTTTCTCTTTATTTTTCCTGTCTTCCCGCCACCAGTCACGGTCATCCAAGCTCATATCAACCTCCGCCGAATATCATTTTTCTAATACCTAAATTGTGTCACATCTCTACCACTTTTAAGAAATCATTGAAGTTCTTGGGGAACTTATTGCTGCCCCAACAGTGGATACATTTACCGTCATTTTCATATTGAATATCCAACATCCACTGCACACCATCCATAACATCCGGATCATCATATTTTTCATCCCAGTTGTCTATGTTAAGCTTATTAAGATCATCAATAAGACTTGACCAGTTTTTCCCGCTATAAAGTGTTTTTCCATCATCAGAGGCTCCATTGTAAAACTCCCGCTCAACAAGGATCTTATCCCCATCATGTGTTAATATCCGTTTTTCACCGCCATCAAAGTACCCTCCATACTCGACAATGATTCTTTTTACTAAATCCTTATTCATTATGTTTTCTCCTCCGAACACAACTATCAATTGAATATTCCAAAAAATCTATCGCAGATACGTGAAATAAAATCAGTAACACGACTCCAAAGAGTAGCCTTATTCTGTTTAACGTTTTCATTAATAATCTCAGCTTCGGCCTTATCCAAATGTTTTTTCGCATTAAGATGCCCAGCGTAGGTATAATCTTTTATATAATCTAGCATCTTATAAAGACTCTTTCCTTCAAGCCCCTGTTTATGGAACCCGTCTGCTATATACCGTTCCTCCGGTCCGAGCTTCTTGTAATTATTATGCCATAACACAAGCCTATTATTTTCAAATCCCTTAATGATCCATGTATCTTCTTTTCCTATGACTTTCAACTCATTTTTGGTATCATACCGGAATTTCAGATTGTGATCATAGGTAAACATCTCAAGCTGGAAGTCCTTGATTCCTGATTTGGTCAGTAAATAATCGACTGAAGGTATTATCTTAACATTAGGGAAGCAGGCATCTCGCAAATACATCTTCCGCCTGCATTCCTTGCATGGTCTAAGTCCTTCAGGCATATCCGCTGAAGCCATAAAGTTTATAGGTTCAATGGCACTAATGCAGTCACAATTTTTGTCATGGTATACCTCAGATGTGATGTCATAGAAGTATCTGTTCCTAAAGTTATCAAGCGCACTCTGCTTTCTGGATTGTGCTCTTATATACTCCTGAGGCAAGGCTCTCGCAACATAATTGATCTTACCCTGCTTTAAAACAGCATAGCACCCTTTTCGCTCAAGAAGAGACATGTCTATAATGTCGTCAGCTTTACCGATACGCAGTTCTTCGCCTTTTTCACGCTGGATACGGAGTCCCAGATCAACACTATTACGCAAAAACTTCCAGATTGCATTGAAATTACACTCTGCGATATAAAGAAGTTCTTTCTCCCAAATACACCTTACGACGCTGGCTCTTAGAATCTGTTCTTTTGCAGAATCAAGATAAACAACAGCAACGTTTATTAAATCGTTCTTTATTTCCTCATAGCCAGGAATATCCTTGATTTTCTTTGGATAAACGATGATTTTTGCTTCGTAAAGATCTTCTCCCCAAAGGATATCTTCCGCATCTGTGTTGTCCAGAACATCCATCGCTTCTTTTTCGTACAATATTTTTTCGCTCAGTGCTTCCATACGTATCACCTCTTAAGGTTCTGTCACTAAGATATACCTTATGATTTACTTATCATTTGTTCTTATATCTTAATTCTACTTATGCACTTTGCAAAAAAATGTACATATATAATTGGTTTATATTTATTTTAGATATCGAAAAAGCCGTCAGTAACCGGTTCCCGGCTCTGGCAGCTTTAGAAAAGTCACCCAATATTTACGCTAGTCGCTCCTATATTTCTATTCACCGTATATCCGATTCTGTCGGTGACAAGCTCTGCCCATGCTTACATCCCACTTAGTCAATTGCGCTTACAACATCCTCATAAGCATCACGTTCCGTCGCTCCGGAAGCAGAATCAGGTGAATCCTTCGCATGTCCTATGAGGAGAATGACAGCAGCTGACTGGTCTTCAGGTATTTCAAGTAATTTTTTATATTCTTCCTTCTTATCGCCGTTTAATGCAATGGTCGGAGAAGATATGATCTTTGTACCATAGCCCATCACATTCGCCATATCAGACATAAGTTCACAGGCAAGACCGGCATCCAGCTCAGAACCTTCTTTACATGAAATGATTATAGCTACAGGAGCATCCGCTATTCCTGCTTTTGCAGTCATCGAATCGCCTTTTGGAGGAGCAGGCATCTCTTTTTTATCTCCTCCTGCCATAGGCGGTCTTCCGGCCGACATATCATCAGAGATCTGTTTAAGGATATCCTTATTTGTAACTGCGGTAAAATGCCAGGGCTGTTTGTTCATGGCACTTGGCGCATTGACTCCAGCCATCAGAATAGTTTTGAGATCTGACTCATCTACAGATTCTTCAGTGAACGCCTGGACAGTCTGGATATCGTTCAAAACTGAGACCTTTTCAGAATTATCAGGATTTGTCGCTTCAGGAATGGCATTCTCATTACCACATCCTGAGAAAAAAACCGTTACAGATACTGTTACTGCTAAAGCCATTGATAACATTTTATGTATTCTCATACTCACCTCCTATGTTTAAACATTTCTGTTATTTAAAAACGCTGTTATTTAAAAAAACCTTAGTGAAGTGGGGGCAGCCCGTGGATATCATAATTATCGTAATAGATATCAAAGGCTGTTTCCACATCCCCGAACAGCTCTATTAGCGCTCCCGCCTGAAACATGGTAGAAAGTGATCCCGAAGGTGCCTTCCATGCGGCATTGGAAATCACCTCAAGTTTTTCATTGCCCGGGTTATTTGCCCTTAAGATAGATTCGGCCCTGAAAAGAAGCTCTCCTGTCGCAATGTGGTAGTCGCTCGACACAATTGCAAGTTTCTTTACTGACGGATAGAGAGATGTCAGAATGTCATAGGTGAAAATGGCATTCTGGGCAGTAGTGATGGAATTATCCTCCACAATGACACGCTTTTTCTCGATTCCTTGCTCAAAAAGCCACTTCGCCATCTCACCGGCTTCTGAAGCGGATTCATTCTCGGAAGCTGTTCCGCCTCCAGTGCAGACAATATACGCATTCGGATACTTCTTGGCACTGCTCAGGACAACGGTAAGGCGTTCAACAAGTTCCTCTTTCATTGTTCCGTCAGGATTCAGCTGAAAACCAAGTACTACGATACAGAGTTCATCCGTATCGGGCAGACCATCCGGCAGGATATCGTAATGGAGCGGCTGACCAAGCTCGTCGGAACTCCATATATCCATGATTTCCTTCCACTTTGCTCCTGTTGCTTTGTCTGCGTCGGTCAAATCCTTCAACAGTTTTCCTATCCTGTCATTTGCCTCCGCACCGTAGCTTCCATAATCCACCGCTATCTCTTCGACGATATTTTCCAAAAGCTTGGAATCTTCGGAGGGGGTAACGTTCCGGCTTACACACCCTGAAAGAGAAAACACCATACAGAGCATAAATATATATTTTATTATGTGTTTTATGTTGTTTTTAGACATTTTTACACTGTCTGACCTCTTTAAACTTTGAATTTGTTAATCTGGCTGCTGTCCGTCATGGGCTTTCCACGCACACTCAGTGATCTTCATATTTGTAAATACCGCTTTAAAACTTGAATCCTCCGGGCTACATGCATAGATGCCAAAACATATCTTGTCAGCACCTTCCCACATATGACAGATTCGCATTTGGGTAAAATTCTCACCGTCCTGTGAGCACTCTATACAATAATCATCTTCTCTACGGCTGAAGCGATACCACATGGTTTTTATTTTTGCAGAAATGGCAGTAGTAGCCCAGTCAGAATATCCATGGTTAGTTACCACAGAGCCGAGATGTTGGAACGTATCATTTTCATATTCCACAGAACATTTCAGCCAGTTCTCAGAATCCAGATACATCACGATACCGCATTGGTCAAAACGATGATGACTGTCGGTAAAATCCGTTTTTACAATGAAAGAGAAGAATTTCTCATCTGTCTCCATCTGCAGCACCGGCGCATTGTCATTGCGGAAATGATAGTAAGTCCGCTGCCAAAGATCGGTATGTGGCTCGGTGGTTATTTCAATACGATCCTGCGCGATGCTATAATCTTTTGGTTCCCTTATCCATTTCATATTTTTTATCATTATGGCATTTCCTTATTCTGTAATCTCTATCTGATTTCCTTCGATAGCCACAATGCAGCTCTCATAATATCCGTCACCTGTAGTTCTCGGTCCGCTCACGACTTCATATCCCGCTTGCCGCTTCCAAGTCATTTACGTAAAGAGCTACATGCTCTATCCTCATATTCTCCTCCTCAAATCAATCATTCCAACAGCTGATTAATCACCTTCTCATAATAATCTGAAATTAACGTTACTTCTTCACCGGCACGTTGAAATCCTTCTATAATAATCTTGTTATCATCTTGCAGGCTTTCAGAAGTACAGTCCTCATCTGACATCCTGGATTCGATCTCCGAGGCGTGACATATGATATCGCCGAAATGAGACTTTATATACTCACCTGTCATTGCCAGACAGATAAATCTTATGTGTTTAAGGTAACTTCCGTCAAAATCCTTTCTCCAGTTAAATGGAACATAGCATCCCTCGACTATAAGATTCTGATGATTCTCCACGTCTGTTTTAATGATCTCACGGACAATTGGCCACAAATATCCCGTCAGCTTATCATCATCTTCTGGAGTGAGATCCGTATTACCACTACGAATCAGACCCATTTTCAGGTGATCAATTGACAAGTACGGATATTTGTATTTCTCAAGCATTCTCTGTGCAAGGAGGGTTTTTCCCGTATGAGAT
>JAGAXP010000004.1 GCA_017940955.1 Oribacterium sp. | reverse complement strand
GTCATGAAAGAGGTGTTAATATCGAGTATTATCTCCTCATCGAAATGTGTGTAGTCTTCTAGTATTCCTAGCTTCTTTTTCACGGAGCTTAAAATACTATCAATCATAGTTATCACCTCTTTCGTGTATTAACAAGGCTCATTTTATCTTTCGCCAAATATTATTGTTTGCTGTTAGAGCCTTTAAAAATTTTACCATAAACGAGTATCGCCCGGAGTTCTTATTGCAGGATCTCTGAACATACGGTCATCTTCAAAGTAATGAATTGCGTTATGTGTAGTGCGAGAAACTGTTATCAAGAACTCAGGATTTAGTAAGTAATCTGTTACTTCTAAAATATCGTTAACGCAGATCGGATTCATGTGATGCACAATTGCTCTATCAAGAATATCCATTCCAAGAATTCCTAAATCGCAGCCTTGATCACGCAGAATCACATCTCGTCTGACTCTTTTCCATTCATAGGATTGATAAAAATTCTGGTTTAAATATCTATCAAATCCAAAAGTCTCTTTTCCGACTGTTCCATCAAGTTTCAGGTAATCGAACCGCTCACGAAATGTCGGAAGAGTAATTAATTCACTATATGTCCTCATCGACAACATCCTCGGTTCCGCTATACATACGAAATAGTTTCATACCTTCGTTGTACAGCTCTTCAATCTTGGCCGCAGAACGAATAGCTTCAACTTTAGCCTTCTTAAGTTCAATGTCTGCTTTAAGAAGTTCCTCCTGCTGCTTCCGTTTCTCACGTTCACTAGCAAGACGCAAGTAATGTACAATTATCTGCGGAGAAGCTGTTCCGTCTTCCAGTTTTTTCTCGGCAAGACGCTCAGCCTTGGCCATAAGCTGTTGTTCTCGGGCTTCGCTGGTAATTGCAGGAGGATCTTTCCTGTTACCCGTGGACTTCTCAGTCTGTTTCATAGTAGTTGTTCTCCCTTCTCTGTGACTATCCATTAGAATATGTTTACTTTTTAGAGGCTTTCAAAAGGAATGTTACAAGTTTATTGGTACTTTTAGGGGTATAAAATATCCCGCATACTGTGGAAAGGAGAAACCGAAAACGCAGCATGCGAGACAGCCTATGGAACACAATCTATATTCACTAATGGAAGGAGGTATCAGAATGAAAGCACTGAGTATTTACCTGCAACATCCCTTGTGAAAGACCCTAAAATATAATTGAAATATAACCTCCGGGGAATTTTAGAGGACATCGCGCGATGGAAAGAGGGGGGTAACTGTTTTTTGCCCCTCCCCCTCCAATATTATGGCTATTTCCCCGCATTTATTACTGTATTTTTCACTATTTTTACTATTTTTTGACTTTTTGTTGATATTTTTAACATTTTTTAGCGCCTTTTAATCTATTATTGTACAATTTTTAAACAAATGGGTTTTTTAAACGCAAAACCGTCTTGGTTATTAGTTTAAAACTTAAATAAAAGACAAATGTTCTCCTATTTTTATTTTGCAATAAGTGTATATCAACAGTTTAAATAGTTTCTCTAATCTTTTGCATTTAAATTAAGCATCAATGTTAGCTGTTTATTACATTTTAATAAAGTTTAACTAACATTGATGCTTAACTTGTTTCTTTATTGATAAAATGAAACATTTACGCAACACAATTGTTTCGAAACGGGTGATTTATTTTATTTTACTTATTAAACAGGAACTTTCATATAACAAACTTCACCATTTGTTTCAAAAGCGATTATGTTTTGTTTAACAATTTCATCGATAGCAATGTTTAATAAAGATTCGTTTAATTCGTCTGAACCTGCACATAAGTACATTCCAACTCTAGCTAAATAGCCACACGTATTGTAATGTTTTATATCATTGTCGAAGGCGTACCATTCATCCCACTGTGTTTTGGGATTCCAAGGGTTGTCAGACGTAGTTAATGCAAACTGCTGATTTGCCATAAAAAATCCCTACTTTCTGAGTACTTTATTTTTTTTAGTAATTATCAATTTTCTAAAACGGTCATTTCTGAAATTTGGGACACCCTTACCCCGTATGTGGTGCTTATAGAGTAAATGTTTATGCTTTCAGTATTCCAGAAACAGCAGATGTGGAAATGCCAAACTGATCAGCTATTTCAGCGATAGTGGGACCATTAGATTTGTTTCCCATAGCTTTTATAGCTGATTTAACATTGGGGGGTATAGCCTGGGCCTGATGTGGGGTAGCAAGCTCCCTTACCTTCTCGTCTTTAGTGTTCTTAAGAATCTCGCTAAGCTTTGTTTCACTTATTGCACGATGCTGAATTGCTTCCCATTCACGGTCTGTTATGTCTATATATGTCTTATTAGCCCCATAGTCCAGCCTAGCCCCGTTAAGTAACTGCCCCCTCAATCTTTTAAGATGGTCCTTATCGTCTTTAATGGAGGGGTTGCTTTTTACAGCATCGTTATACCTCACATTCGCTGCGATCTGTGCCATCCTCTCCCTAGGAGCATTGGATTGAGCAAGCAAAAGCTTATCGTTAAGACTCTTAACCTCTGCTGCATACTCTTTTTCTGCCTGGGGATCTTTTTTAAGACGTGGGGTCTCCACCATAGATTTACGTGCTCTATTAGCAAGTGCCTTCATATCGTTTGCGTAATTGGCATAAGCAAGTTCTGTAGGATGCGGGTTGTCAAGAGATGACATTAAGTTTCTGGCATCCTTCTCCATCATCATACGAGGAAGCTTCTCCTGAACAGGTACTTCTATCGTATGTTTTGGATCATCTGCTGTAGGCTTAAACAATTTCTTTGTCTTACCTGTGTATTCCCAGACCTTTTCTCCTGTTCTTGGGTCTATTCCATAACCAATCTGCTTACCTGTATTTTCATCGATTACTTTACCGGGCTTCCTATCATCTACAAATACTGTAGATCCGGCTCTTGTCATTAAAGTATGGGCACCGCCACCATGGTCTTTACCCGGATTAGCCTGGTATTTATCTTTCAATTCCTGAATATTGTTATCTATAGCGCACTGCTTCCAATCAAGTTTGTGTTTAAGACTGTCAATAACAGTCATTGAATATCTGATTGCTCTTGCAGTCTCCTCAGGCTTAGCACCCAAAGCAGTCATATCAGCTATAAGGTTTGTTGCTATACCCATCTGCATCTGTTTGTTAGCAGGCGTGATTATCTTAGCATGATCCGGGTCTTTAAATTTATACTGTTTAGTATTAAATCCTTTAAGACCCTCAAGAGTAGGTGCAGAATTAATATTTGCACTGCTAAGTGGAATCAATATAGATGTATCGCCATCGAAATCGGCACCTGACATCTTTTCAGCAATGTGGGCATTGATTCCAACTGCATCAGGAGCATTGCCAATCATCTTTTTAGCGTCCTCATTCTTATTGTTGACACGAACAATAGGAATCTGAGATATACTCTCATGAGGATGCCTAAACATAGCTACCAATTCACCATGTTTGAATCTTGGAGCATAAACTTCTCCGTCAATACCGTTCTTTTTATAGTAATCATCGCCTCCGGCAAGAGACGGAACAGGAAGAATCGCATAAGATCCCTGTCTATTAAAAGCTTTAGCCTTCAAATGACAAGCAGATGCATCGCAATCTTCTGCAAAAGCATTAAGAAGCTTTCTTTTGACAGTAGGATTAGTAAGGGACATAATTTCATCGTATTCGTCAAGTTTACTCTTGTAAGTTACGTCGAGCTGACTCTTAACGAGCGATGTTGGCTGTTTAGAAAGAATCTGACTTGAAACAGTTTTACTCCAAGTAGCCCATTTGCCTTCATCATTTACTTTGTTGATAACAGAAAGCTCCTGTTTGCCTGTTTTAGGATCAGTATAAAAGCGCTGACCTCCATCTTCCTGTTTCATGATTGTTGCACCGAATGGATTATCCCAATTTATACTTTTTGTTCCATCAGGATTCTTTATCGTTTCCATTGGTTTAAATACATCTTCGGGAGGAGTTCCGTATTTCTTATTCGTGTTATATATAATATCGTAGCCTTCAGGAATGTTGTCTGAATAGACGGCCATGCCTTTCATATAGTGAGTATCGTCAACTGCTATACGAACCTGAGAATATGATGATTTACCAAGTGAAATATCTTCAACTCCACGACGTAATTCAATAAGTCCGTCTTTTTCAGCTCCTCCATTACCTGAATCATCAGTATAATTAATATAAACACGAGCGGAATCAATCGATTTAGGCTTTAACAGGCCGCGCTTTCTTTCACCATTACCGACATTTAAGTCTTCATAAGGCTTTATAAGACCGTAATTGTTAGCAACCTCAGCCCACTTGGTGTCTTTATCACCAAGAACCTTAATCGTTGTCTTCTGCGACGGATTTCCAAGCTGAGGAACCTTTACAGTATGAATATGATAACCTTCATCTTCAAGCTGCTTAAGAGCAGTGCCAAGCCGTTCCTTAGAACATCCATTTTCTCCTATGGCACGTTCTACGCCTTCTGAAACATCCACATACCGTTTCGCTTTAACCACTTCACGAAGATTATCGGCAACAGCGTTTGTTTTATTGACCTGTACCTTCTGCTCACCGGAAAGATATTTTCTAATAGTAGTTTGAGACACACCAAGTTTTTCTGAAATATCTTTTACTGTCATTCCTTTTTGAGCTAAATCAGGAACGGTTTTCATCATAGTGAGCTTTCTTTGATTATCTTCGATTGAAAGTGCTTTTCTAAGTTCCCCTGTCGATTTATAACCAAGAGCCTTTGCAATATCACTTGCCGAAACACCCATCTTTTTAAGCTGAGAAACACGAGCTTTAAGTGATTCTTCGTGTTGGAACGGATTTTCGCCACTTCCGTAACCATATCGCCCTGAACCTCTACCCGGAGGATCATCATCATGTCCAACGCCGACGTGTTCAAGTTCATCATCAAGATAAACAAATGGATCATAAATATAATCCAATAAAGCGTCATCATTTAATTCCCTTATGTAGTCTAACATCACATTTTCCCTTCAAAATCCATTAGCGCTTTATTGAAAAGCACTATTTGATCGATAACAGGACTTAACACTTCAACAGGATCGGGTTGCGCATAAATTACTTCATCATTCTGATAAAGTCTGAATTCCATTCTCTTTATCTGTGAAGGTTTCACTTTGTAATCCAAGCAGAAAAATGCTGCATAGTTTTCAAGCTGTCCAAACTCAACAGGAGTGACTCCTGTTTTAAGATCGGATATCTTTAATTCGCCTGTTTTATCAGACCAATAAATTGCATCAGCTGTTCCATAAAAATCGCTACTGTAATAAAGTACAACTTCAGGATCCATTCGAAATCCGATACAATCGTTAATATAATTCATAAGATTAGGAAACAGCCTATCGATATCAACGACATTAGACGGTAAACCTTTTTCGACGGTCAGATATCTTAAAACGCCACGTTTATCAGCTTTGTTAAGTCTGAAATGATGTTCGATGTTATCTGCAGCATACTCATGAAGTAACGTGCCAATTGTTTGAGCGTAGCTATTCTGTTTGGATGTAATAAGCTTATCTACGTCCCAAGTTCTCCAAGTCTTTTTGCTGGCACCACAAAAAGCATGAGTACCTTTAAGCTTTGAATAGTCTTTCCATATCATTCAGAACTTCCTCCTTATTCTCAGGAAAAATAAAAGAAGCAAATGACATTTCATTCATCTGCTTCACTCTATAATCCTGATTTGGTTGGTGCTTTGCTTTTTTATCTTTCTTAACTTCCAAGGCAGCCCACTTATTAGAATATAATACAAGCAAATCTGGACTGCCCTGAACCTGTTGAGGATCAGTTTTAAAAACAATACAACCCGGAAACCTCTCTTTGATCTCCTTTTTTAATTTTTTCTGAAAGTTGCTTTCGAGCATATTGTCACCTCCTCAACAAGCAAATTAATGTTCAAAAAGATAAAAAGAGTATATTTTACCCCTCTCTATTATAGTCCTTGTAAAAAGAGTCAAAATGTGGCCACAAAAATTACTTTCCGAGAAAATTCTTCTCATTGAAATTCTTCTTACTCTTAAGCGCTCTTGAAATAGCCACATCTATAGGAGCAACAGATTTTAAGTGATAGTAATATAATTCACTGTAAGGAGTGTTCATTCTATCGATTCTTCCTGCGGCCTGTACGGTAAGTCTGTAACTATAATGCTGTGAAAAGAAAATAAGCGTATCAGTTGTTATACAGTTCCATCCTTCAGCGCCTGCGTTGTACTGAACGAAATAACCCCAAGATTCACCAATTGGAACTTCTTCATGTTTTTGACCGTTCCACTCAGCACATTGAATTTTAAGTGCCTCGAAAAGTTCACGAAGAGCTTCAACTTCGTAAGTGTAGTTATAGAATATAATAGCCTTCTTCTTTTCTTTCATGATGTTTGAAACAGCTTCAATTCTGCTGACATCTGAATTACACACTTTACGAAGCAAATAGCAAAGCTTTCCTGTTTCTTCAATCGGACAACTATCATAAGGATCCCAACGATCTCTGAAAATTGTCATATAGAGCCTTTTGTTGTAATTGCACTGAATATAATAGTGGTTCTGTTCAGCAGCTTTTCTAAACTTCATCTTAACCAGAATCTGAGCAGCATGTCTTGCAAGTTCGCCTTCGTTTACGTATCTTTCAATTTTTGGATAATTCGTATATGGACTAAACACGCAATGCTCTTTATAGAATTCCGTCTGATTTCTGTAAAAGCCGTTTGCAATAAAAACAGGCATATAGTCGCTCCAAGTGTCGCCTGGAGTTGCAGTAAGTAATATCCACTGATTTTTTCTTGCTATCTGAAGAAAAGCTTTCACCCAAGCACCTTTTCCACTTACTCTTTGCTCGTCGAAAATAAAAAAGGAATTGTAAATCTTTTTGTATTTCTTAATGTTGTTCCAAGAATCAACTGTAACCTTGATTCCTGCAACAGACTTTTCAGGATCATCATTAAGTCCAAATATAATACACTCTTTCATCCATTCAAGCGAATCCCGTTTCTTTGCGGTTGTAATAATAAAAAGATCCCGAGGCGCAGTTGGTACGCCCCAAGATCCTTCACCGTTTATTTCCATATCACCGTTACAGACAACTTTGTAAAAGTAGGCAAGTGCTGTTCGGCTTTTTCCGGTTCCTACATCGCCGCAAAGTATAGATCCGTTTTTAAGCTTTTCTATTGCCTTTACCTGATGAGGATATAATTCCATCTTTTCACCTTATCTATTAAAAATATCCTTAAATTTGTCTCTTACAGGATTCGAAGGTGTTCCGCGTTCTTCCATAATTGCTTCCTGCTCTTCTTTAGACATAAGCCATACAACAAGAGTTTTGCAATAAGCCGTCACACCGCTTCTACCCGGACGTTCATAAGAATTAAGAGAAATATGCATCTCGGAATCCTTAATCCATGCTTTATCAAGTTCGCTTACATTTCTCTCATTGAACACAAAAGCGTTTCCGTCAGGGCTGATTGCAGCAATATCAAGATCATTGTATCTGAAATCGACACGAACGGTAAGATACGCTCTCGGAGGCTCATCATTTTCAGTCTGAGCAAACCACAGTTTCACTCCGTCACGAGCAAGTCTGTCCTGAAGTTCCGGATCATCAATAACAACCGAAAACTGACGAGACTGAGGACCAAATTTTTCACCTGAAAAATCACGATTTACGATACGAGCACCTTTAAGATCAAATTCACCAATTTTTGCCATAATGTATTCTCCTTTTTTAAATATAATAGTTTGATTTTTTTTTTACGATTAACGGTTGCAGTTTGTCTAACAAGTGTTTTCATCCATGAATCTCACCTCCTTCAAAGAAACGGTAATTCTTCAGCATCCGTATCCGGAATCTGCATAAAATCAGGAACGGGCTCATCAGCAGGCATTGGTTCACCTGATGCAAACAATTCAACATCTCCAAACCTCGACATATTATCTATTGCTTTATCAACAAGAACATTATAGTAACTGTAATCTATTTTCTGTTTCAGTTCTTCATTGTCTTTCATAGTTACCGATTCGTGCCATCTGTAACCTTTAGGTTTTTTACCTTTCTCTTTAGGCTTTGTAGTTCCTTCTACTCTTGCATATTTATCGTTTCCTGCATCGCGATATAATTCACCGCCTCCACTTCCGTCAACAACAGGAGTAAATCTACCTGTTTTACCTATAAACTGATAATTATGCTCACCTTCGGAAAGGCCTTCATTGAAATCCAAATATAATGCAGACGAAGTCGACTTTGTTTCGCACATATCGTCAAATACAATCGGCTCATGAGAGAAAATGGTTTTAAACACGTAAGGAACCTGATACTGCTTTCCTGTAGCATCCCATTTTCCTGCCATGTCTTCGTTTTCAGGGTCATCGGTATACTTGCAAACGTATACTGCGTCATTCACAAGGCAAATCCTGTCGAAGATATGCTCAATTTCAAAGTTGTAGCCAAATTCCTTGCCACGACTGATAATATAATTGGCTACTTTTTCGCTTGGGTCGAGAACTTTAATAGAGTCTGTTTTACAGTGAATTACAGTTCCGCCCATTTCTTGTACTTTAAGCATGAGATCAATCATGAAGAGAGCACCACGCTTGGCAACCCAGTTATCAATGTTTCTTGAATCACGAAGTCTATTCGGAAATTTGGCAGCCGTAAGACCATACACGCTGTTGATTGCTATTTTTAGTGCAAAAGAAAGAGCCTTGGCATCTTCATCTGATTCCAGATATTTAGCCAACGCTCCGTTATACATTGATCTTACTGCGTCATAGTCTTTATGCTTGATATGAAGTCTGAGGTCAAGAAGCCTTTTAAAGTTTTCTGTATAAGGTCCAAATCCGTTTTCTGCAATAATGCTTGAAGGATGCATAGAAGCAACATCAAAACAAACAGCACGACCATACATTCCTGGTTTTGCCCAAACAAATCCACCTTCACCGGGATCATAACCTTTGTAGAATGATTTTCCACTAATTTTCACATCTTTTGAAATATAACGACTCTCGTCGATCCCATATTTCGAAAATTCATACCCGGGAAATTCTTCAGCAAGATTAGGATAAACAAAGTCTCTTTGAGGATTCTTTTCGTTTCCTACAATCAGCTTTGTTGTGAGATCGTTTGTACTGTCATTCACTGTTGAACCTGGGCCCATCAAGATGCTTGCAAGATCACAAAGAATTCTTCTGCCTTTCCAAGCAGCCTGACCATCTTTAGAATGAAACACAGCTTCTGTTGCAAGAACATCATTCTTACAATACTCAGCAAGCTCAGGCCACAAGTTTTCAGGAATCGGTTCATCCCATTTATGACTAAATTCCTGATGATCTATTCCAAGTTTAATTTCCCACTTCTTAAGACTCATCTTATTTGGCAGAAAATCAAAAAGGTCAGAATATGATAAATGCTTGGCTTCTCTATGCTTCGCATCTTTCTCTTTATTAATAATTCCCTGTGAAGTACAAAATACCTCATAAGGGGTTTTTCCTAGATATATATCGTATGCGATATGGTTATCATACTCTTTGTTGTTAAATCCAATCACTTTATTATTCTTGTCGTTATTGAATCCGAAGAATCCTGCAATATACTCAGGTGAAGGATTAAACACAGCCTGAACCGTCTTGTCATCGGGATTATCGTATTTCCAACAAAGAAGATTAAGATTTGGAAATACCTCGAAATCGAAGAATATAATGGGATCTTTATCATCGTATCCTTCATCGACATATTCACCTGCTTCTTCTGAAGCGAATTTCATTTCACCAACCTTATTAACGCAATATTCACTCTGATGAGTAGAGTTCATTGCAAATATAAGTACATCCTGATGCATATCACTGACATCGTAAACAAGACCCGATTTATAAGCATCGTTAAGTATCTTGTAAATCCAATCAATATTACTTCTCGTATCAGGATGAACTTCTTTGGCAAGAGACCGCTTAATTGTGGTTCTCAAGCCTTTTTCAGTGATGGCGATTTTCTCGTCTACCACTTTAGTTCCCCCTTTCTTAAACGGCAATCCTGTGCTAATCATAGAAATCGGCAGATTGTTCCATTTAGTCAACATCCTCCTATGCGACATGTCACCTGTCGATTTCTTGATTTCGATGTCTTTATCATAGACGTTCGAAAGTTCACTTGGATCACCACCACTATAAATATAATAAAGGTGTATTCCATTTCCTGACTTAGATACCTCCGCATAAGTCTTAGGAAACTTGCTTGCTGCTTCAATATTCGCTTCAAGGCTCTTATTACCATCTTTATCTTTCTTATCAAAGTCCATTTTGATAATATAATTAGGCAGTTTAAGCCAGTGAAGCTTGTGTGTATCAATATCCGATAATTTAGTAGTTACATTCTTCCACTTCTTTATCGGACTTCCTTCACTTGTTGCATACTGAGCTACACAGTCTTTGAACATCTCATCGAAAGTACAAGTTTCATGATTTGAGAATGTGAGCCAATCTCGATCTGTTGATTCTTTCACGGGTTCTTCTTTTTCGACAACATAGCCACTTGAATCATCAACTACCTTACCTTCAATTCTTGCTTTATACTCTTCTTCACTGATTCCGAGTATTTTCCAGACTTTGAGACCTTCATAAAGATTTCTTTGATTCTTACCATTAATCCACTTACTCGGAACTGACTTTTCAAAATATTCTTTGATCTCTTCTGCAAATACAATAATTTTTTGAGGATACGCCAATCCACCTTTTTCACAATAGGCTTTGAACATATCGTACAAAACTTCTTTTTTGGCATATCCCTTATTACCGTTTATGTAAGCTTCAATTTTATCAAGCTCATCATACATGAAGTTCTGAATATAATTTGTAAGATGTATCATTCTATTCGGTCTATAACCTGTATAATAGTTTCTTCCGCATTCTTTATAAACCTGCATACATCTAAATGCTATTCCGGGAATCTCGAACTTAACCCCTTCTTTAAGCCTTTCATATTCTTCTACATCGAATGTCTTTCCTGAAGGATAAACATCAAGAAGTCTTCTCACAATACCAAGTTTTGTATCATGAATATCAACAGGATCGTTAGTTGCTAGAATTAAAACTGCATTAGACCTGATAGAATATTGTCTTTTACATTTTTCATTAACAACGATTCTCTTATGAGATATAATTTCGTTGATAATCGGAGACTCAATTTTCGTAAGCTTACCGTCATCCTGAATAGCAACAAGAGGATTGTCTTTAAAAAGAGCTGTAGCAAACTGATTAGTGCCACGCGCAAGATCATCAGCTATAAACTCTTTCCAGTATCCACTCACAAGTTCTTCGATGATATCAAGCACTGTAGATTTACCAGATCCCGGTTTACCATAGATGACAAGTGCTTTTTCAATATTCTTAGATTCACGACAGAGTATAGATCCTACAAGCCATTCGATCTTCTTTCTGTCATCTTCAGAATATAATACTGACATCAACCTGTCATAGCAATCAATCGGCTGCTCGGCAGGAACATATGGAAGAGTCTTACTTCTATACATTTCAGGAGTAACCTTTTCATCCATGAAAGTTATTTCACTGTCAAGAGGAATATAATTGTGATTCTTCGGAAGATTCGACATCCACAAGTTATACTCTTTTAATTTTCCTGTTGTACTGTCGTCCAAGTATTTCACAATAGTGTTGTATCCGCTTTCAGGACCATATTTTTCATCAGCATATTTTTTGAGCTTCTCGTCTATGTGATGTATTGCTGCTCCTTCGTCAGTTTCCCAAAATCCTGTCTCTTGATTGAGGACTGCATAGAAGTCTCCGCCCTTTCGCATGACGTCTTTTCCATTCACGGAATAACTCGGATATATAATGGCTGTTTCTACATTTTTAATCTTCTTTATTTCACTCTTAATATGCACAAATTCACGCACATTTTTTAACCCCCTTTCACAGGTAAAATTTCACAAAAATCAAAAACCTCACAACCTCACAACTTTTCTCTATATTCTTTTATATATTTAGTATTTATATAAATTATTAATAATAAAATAAATATAGTAAAAAATTGTGAGATTGTGAGGTGATACCAAAAAACCCAGTATTTATGCGGGCTTCAGGGCTTTTTTTCACCTCACAAAACCCTCACAAGTGCCTCACAACTTTAAAATTTGTGAGGTTTTTTGCCGTTTTTTGTTAACTTTTGGTTACATTTTCCGTTTTTTGAATTTTTTCAAAAATGCCGAAAAAATGCTAATTTTTGTTTAACATGAAAAAGTTGTGAGGTTGTGAGGTGTTTTTGCGAATCAAAACTCTGATTTCATCGTCAAAATTTTCATTCCAAAACTTCTGTTCCCACATACAATTTATCGCGAAAATAATCTCTGAATTTTTCCAAAAGTACACTCGAAATATCGCCTCGAATAGCTATCTCAAATGACAAATCATCATTCAAATTTCTGAGATAAGCATCAAGATTCCAGCTGTTAAGAAGCCTTAAAACGGCATCTTTTTTCTACGCTAAAAAAGCTAAATCATAAGAAATTTTGCCACAATAAAAGCACTTTAACCTCGTCATAATTAATCTCCTTTTCCGTGAAATATAATCGCCGCGCATCAAAAATTCTCACTCAAATACCCACACATCTGAGCCCAAATTGTCTGCTTTCTTTGGTCCTGAACGTTGCGAATTTTGAGTGGAAAAGGTGACCCCACACCATTCCTTTGAAACTCTCGTCCAAGCCATTTCGCCACTTGCTGACGAACATACTCAGCACTAAATTGCTCATCAGTACAACGAGACAAATCAAGATTATCTATCATCATCCAGAACCATTGATAGGTATTATCGACGCCAGGCTCACGCATAATCTCCCTATCAACTCTTACCGCAAGCCCCACCATCATTTCAAGCACAGAGCATGGTGAATCGTGATAAAAGATATCAGGCACGTTTTGCTCATCCATATATTCATGTCTTAGATTCACTCCATCAATAGCCCTGTTTTCATCATTTAAAATGTCATATGTGAACTCAATCGAATGCAGCTCACATAGCAGCAAAGAGTAATTAAAATAAGGCTCGGTATACCCACGAATCTTATCCAGAATCCACTGATAATAATCATAGATTTGCCAACCTTTAATCCTATTTAATCGATACAATTTATCACCTCCTTTCCTGTGAAATATAATCAGTCGATTTTTATACCGGCGGCTTCTATTCGTTTCACAATATGTTTGTCTCTATATTCATGGTTTTCTTTCCATTCTTCATAATAATCTGTAGCTGTTATATCAGGTTTAAGCAAACCACACATTCCGCATAAATATGCTGTATCCCATATACAATTCATAATATTCACTACCGCGTCCATTTCTACTTTAGTCATTTCCGATACCCCTTTTCAGTGAAATGCAATCAATCACCCAATCCTAATTCCATCCTCAATGACAAACTTCGAAGCATTCTTCTGCAGTTCTTGACGAATTTTACCAAGAATTCTCTCAACATCATCACGACTTTTCTGATTCATATGAATCGTACCTCTGTGATTCTCGTACCAGTCAAAAATCTCGAACAAATTCCCTGTTTTCCATGAAAAAGACCACCAATCTGAAATCATTTCCAAAATATAATGCTTCGGAATCTCAAGACATTTGAAATAGTTAACGGTAGTTGGTGCTGTAATAACATTTGAACTTAATTCAGGCTTAGGATCATCTTCCACAAGAATCCAATACTGCCAATGGTGAGGATTATTATGAATATGATGAAGCCATGCCTCATCGAATTCCTTCTTAACCTTAGCACTCTTTTCACCATAAAAATAAGCATCATAAGCCTCATATTCTTCCTCTGAAAACTTCGACTTATCATGCTCACTGATATCCCAATTTTTAGCGTTATCCACACCTTCAAACTCATCAGGCATATGTTTCTTTAACCACTCATACGCCTTCTTTACACCTGAAATGTGCTCTTCCAAGTATTTATCATATGCTGCACTCAAATATAATCACCTCTTCTTTCTTCTTGCTTTATATCCATGTAATCTTCTCCAGTTATTAGTTGGCAATTTACCATGCGCCAAAAAATAAGCAAAATCAATTGACGGATTTCATTTAAAATCAAAAGACATCGACATTTCTTGAGGAAAGATTATAGTTTTATCATCTTCACATAAGTCGGCAGACATAATATGTGCTTCACTTATTTTACCGAGTTGTATAGCATTCCCGTTTTCTTGAATGGCGAACAAAATACCAATTTCTGTTTCTTTAGTTGGCATACGAAACATAACCTTTCTCCTCTCTACAATACCCCTGAGACCTCGTATTTGCCGTTTTTAGGCACTTTTACCATATTCCACGACCAATTTATCGCAAATTTAGTAAAAACGCCTAAAATCGCAAAATACAGCGTTCTGGAGGCATTCTGTGAAATATAACCACCAGGCTTTTTATAGCTTATTCACTCCATTTATTTTCTGTATAAGCTCCTTCTATCTTATCTATTTCATAGTCACATTCCCAATCAAAGTTTCTGACATAGATAACTTCTTCGTCGTTGTTTCTGAATCCAAATTTATCCAGAGCATCACCTATGTACTTTTCAGGTTCACGAATTATTTCATCGTTCTCCGTAGCAAGTATTTTATCCTCTTTATAATAATATAATGTTGATTTATTATGATGCTCGTACTCCGGAGAATAGAATTCTTCTCTCATTATGAGTTTAGGCTTTTTACCTGAATGATATTCGTCATTCAATTTTTTACCTTCATATTTTGCAGAATCTATAGCAGCGTCATACTCTTCTCTTGGATACTCATTGGCCACTTTCTTTTCATAGTATGTCGTATAGTCTACATAATTTGTCTTACCGATCTTGTTTTCTTTTGCCGCACCGTCACCGTCAGTTAACTTCGAAGGATTGATAGAATCTACTTTCTGAATATCTTTTTTCTCATTATTATCTGCAGGCTTTTCATCGCCGGAAATCTGAATATAACCACTTTCACGAGCTTTAACTTCAGCGAGTTTCCTTTCCGCCTCACGAAGTCTGAAATCTGCATCTGAATCGATTGCATCTTTTAAAAGCTTATTATACTTCTCATCGTATCTTTTACGCATGATAAGGACAGTTATTCCTGCCCCTATTGCTGCGCCTACTGCGAATATAATACACTCTTTAATCATATCAGCATCCCTCCTGACGAGATTTTTCGATCAATTTGCGTCTTGTAGCCTCTTTTTGCGCTTCGTCTCTCATAATAATGTCAACAATATTGCCGTGAATATTGAAGTTCAGCGAAACCGGCTCATCAGGATAACCGGCAAGGAATCTGTTATTAAACGAATCTCTCCATCCGATATCAATTCCTTCACCGTGACCTTTAACCCATCCGAGATAGGTTCCTTCAACGGTTCTTTCCATTCCGAGCGCATCGAGAACATCATTTACAGTCACAAATCCACGAGCATTAAGGTAGTTATTGCAGTAATTCTCTACAGATTCGAAAAGACTGCGATCAAGTGCAGGATTCCCATGATATTTATTAGATGTGTTTCTTGCAAAAATATAATCCTGGTCATGGAACGGAAGTTTACCGATTTCTTTATTATCTTCCGCTGATTTCTCAAGATCTTTAGGCGTATTTGCCACTTTTTTCTTAGTTACTGTGCCATCTTCCCCTATTTCTTCCTCTTCATGCCAGCCATATTTGCAAAGTTTATGGTTATCTTCCCCATTAAGCTCAATATTTCTCTGCTGATACTGATCGAATGCCTCTTTAACCGAAGCATAAGCACCTGAAAGTCCTGCAATCCTTCCTGCTTGAATATTGTGCATTCCGATGAAGCAAGCTGCAGAAAGAGCCATGAGACCTACTGTAGGAGCATATAATTTCACCATCTGAGCAGCTGTTCTGCAGTAAACACGCCTTACATTACGATTAATCTCCTTCTGATCGACTACAATTGCCTCTCTTTCTTCGACAAAATCCTCAGAATCAGCTGCTTCCGGCAATATAATACCTGCTTTCGCCTCTTCAAGTCGCTCTTCATGATCCGCAATAATCTGATCATGCTTTCTCGAAGCCATAATACCCGTGATAACTGCACCGCCCATACAAACAAGACCACCAAAAAGCAAAATTTCAGGTGATGCTGCCTTAGTCTTAAGTACTGCCATACCTGCTTTTTCTTTTAAGTTACTTCCTACGTTACTAATCATTTCCTTGAAACCCATATCGGTTCTCCTTTCTAAAAAAAATATAAGCTACTGTTTTAGCCTATATTAATAGTTGTAAAATCTACCAAAATGTGGCCACAAAATCGTGAAATTGATGAGTGTTCGCTTCGTTCACACCATCTCTCACAAGTTCGAGAAGAAAAAAAAGAGTCACAGACAACAATTTTTACTTAGTTATCGTTATCTGTGAATATAAGTTACTTCATGAACTTATCTTTGAGTTCCTGGATGCCGAGATCGACCTTAGCCTTTTTAACATCCAGCAGATGCTTAAAAGTATTCATAGCAACGAAGAAGTACATATAAGCTCTGAGTTCTTCTTCATCGGTGCCGTTTCCGGAAGCTTCGATATGATCAATTAATCGAATAGCTTCACCAACAGCCCTCTGTTTTCTTATCAGAACCGTTTTCGCATCTTCTTGCTCGATTTCAAGCGTTGCCGGATATGCCTTTTTAATGGCTTCCAAATCAATCTTGCAATTCCATCTGTCATTGAATTTCTTTAAAGTGTCGTTGATTACTTTTTCTGTCATATTTTTCTCCTTTCAAAAGTCTGTGACTCTTCACTATAGAGGCTGTAAAAACTTTTGAAATATAATGAAAAAAAAGAGGCAGAAGTAAATCTGCCCCAGTTTTATAAAGTTACTATCTCTCAGATGCGTCCAAGAGATCTACAGCCGATGATACGTCCTTCAGAATCTCTAACAGATTCATTAGGTATGTATACATCAGGTCTGTTCACCCTCTGCGCAACGAGAGACGACACAATATAAATGGTGTCTTCTGCCTCTTCCGGAAGGTTTTCAACGGGTCCAAATGCTGTTTCCGTCACCGGAATGCCATCGACTTCGCCAATGTCAATTGTCGTAGCAGATACTCGTGCAATAGTGCCTGATGGCTCTACCACTTTCACTACTTTACCATTTTCATCGACAAAGTTGATTGCGTTACGTCTCGTTTTACTCGACCATTTCTCACATTGTTCGAAAGAAAAAGAATCGGAGACTGTAGTTTATTACCACAATCTCCTGATCTTTTAATCCTCGTAATGTTCTTCTGAGACTGAAATCTCACCAAAACTTACCAAGTGGCCTTTATTCAAGAGTTTAAATTCGCAAGTTCCTTCACAGCATCTTTTTGATAAAATACAGCAAACTGTGTAGAACCCAAGTACAACTCCTACAAAAAGACACACTAAATTAGTTACTAACATCATTTTTAGTTCCTCCTTTAAAAATAACATTACATAGTATCATTAAAGGAGTTGTAAAAACTTTTCCGCAATAAACGCGGCTTCTTCAAGGCTGTTACACGTGAAAATTGCATCAAAACACGTAACAATCCATAAGAAACCGCTAAAAGATTCGTATTTATGAATTTTTACACTCAAAATATAACCTTTCTTCACATAAATTCGTCGATAAGTTCCTTGAAAGTATCAAATTCCATGTCGAATCCGTCATAATTACACCATAAAACAGGAGCATCGTCATCAGGAAGAACTTCACGGTGTCTTTTCACGACGTCGCAAAAGCCTTTTACACTGTTAAACGCCCATTCCTGCTCTTCTTCGTTTACTCCGGGTACTGTAAATCCTAATTTTCCTGTGTTTTTGCCCATTTTCGCACCTCTTTTCATGAAATTTTGTCAATAAAGCCTGCAATTCGGCTCTTATCGTAGTTTGAACTTACTTCATTTGATATTCTTGTAAGAAGATACATGCCATACATCTTGTCCTCGTCTGTGAGATCTTTACCGTCAGCAATTTTCTTATAGATCATCTCAGCAACTCTGGCTTTATCGTAGTTTGATGAAATGCTTCTGCTGCTTAAATATAAATTGTACACAGAGGACTGAAACAAAT
>JAGAXP010000040.1 GCA_017940955.1 Oribacterium sp. | reverse complement strand
GAAGAAGTAAATCGTGAACCTGTAGTTTATCATTGGACATACAAAATGGATGAAATCAGTGTTGTTGAGGCAGAGTCAGCTGGAGTTAAATCCAATGATTCATTAAGTGTCAGTTAATTATTATTCAATGTACTAGTAATGTTTTTGCAAAGGTTCTTCGCGTGATTTGTGCGTTTCTGATTTTCTTTGTGATGAATAAACTGTTGAAAATGCCTTTTTCGGGTGAGTTTCTTTCCGGTAACAGCTTAGCTGCGCTTCTGATCAGAACCGCACGGTATGCGATAACAATATTTGTGATCATTGGTGTTTATCCTATGGTTTTCCCTGTCTTTGAGAAGATAAAGACATCGTAAATCCCATAAGTGCCTGCCACTGTGAACACAGGTTTAAAAGTTTTCCTGTTTCAGTTTCTTTTCAGCATCCGGTGATATTATATGGTCATCAGATGAGGAACATCTGATACCCCAAAAAGTTTATTCATACTACTCTAGCCGGCAGCCTCAAAATCTGCCGGTAACCCTCTGAAAACCGATGATCAGATAATATGCACTCTATCATCTTTATATAATAAATTAACCGGATAGATTTCTATTCTAGTAAGCATTGTAAGACCCGTATACAATTTCAAGGCTAACAGCACAACGATAAAGGAAAAGAACAAGGCTGACAAGACAACAGAAGATGATGTTGATAGTGATGACTAATGCTATAACAAAGAAAATGGGGGTGACGCACCATATCATAAAATGGTACGTCGCCCCTTTGTGTTTCTAAGATACAAATCTCAAAAATCAGTTTGCCCGGGCCTTATCATCCCATACAGGGACATCGACCCCGATCACAGCCGAACTAAACGGTGTGTCATCCTTAGACTCGAAGTGAACAGTTGCCTTCTTAACATATTTGAAGCCAATGTATAGAAGCGGGATGTTGCAGTAAGCAATTAAAATATTGGCAAAATCGGAAAGATCCCAAAGGGCTCCCAGATCAAGGCCGACGATAGATGTGAGCATTCCGAAACAGATAACTGCGATATCGATAATTCTTATAGCGTTTATAAATACCTTGCTGCGGCTGATTCTGTTTGCACATATCTCAGAGAATGACATAAATCCCAGGAGACAGGTGAATGCAAAAAGTCCAAAGCAGAGTGATACAAGCAATGTGACAACATTATTGAATGCGGTTCCCGGAGTAAGCTCTTCAACAGAAGCAAGGTACTTGGGAAGCTTTCCGAGATCCATCCATGCAGCGCCATTTTCTGTGAGCCATGCCCGGCCCATGATGACCACAAAACCTGTAAGAGTACAGATAACTATGGTATCAAGGAATACACCGATTGCCTGAACACAGCCCTGATCACAAGGATGTGCAGCATCTGATGCTGCAGCCGGCATAGTGATGGTACCCTGGCCGGCCTCATTGGACATAAGTCCTCTTTTTACACCCTGCATGAGAGCTGTTCCGAAAGCACCCCCAAAGATGGCTTCCGGTTTAAACGCCTGTGTGAAGACAGCATAGAAAAACCATGGAATCCTCGATATATTGATAAAAATAAGAATAACAACGGTAATGACGTAAACGACGGCCATAACCGGAACCAACACATCCGTAACCTTTGAAATCTTTTTTGTTCCGCCAAAGGAAACAGCGCATGTCGCCAGAATAACTACCAGAAATCCAATCCAATATACTGCATGAGTGGTTGGCAGATCATATCCGCTTACAATGCTTGCAATCTGTCCCATGGCCGATACAGTATTGAAGCCCTGAGCCGGAAAGCATAGGATTGCATATATGATATACATCATAGAAAGTACGACACCGACTATAGCTGAGTTCTTCAGCAGCCTTCTTCCATAGAAGGACATACCTCCCAGATACTCATCGTCCTTCTTTTCCTTGAAAATCTGGGATAATGTTGACTCAACATAAGCTGTGGCCATTCCGAAAAATGCCGAGATCCACATCCATAATAGGGCACCGGGGCCTCCCACAGATACTGCGCCTGTTACACCGAGAATATTTCCGGGACCTACACGCATGGCTGTTGAAAGGAAAAATGATGCAAGCGGAGTGATACCCGTTTTCGCCTTACTGTTTTTCAGTACCTGAATACCGTATTTAAACCTTCTAAGCTGTATAAATCTGAGGTTAACCGAAAAGTAGATTCCCGAACCTATGAGCAGAATGATAGCCAGAGAAAAATTTCCTAAAACAGGAATGCCTCGATACCACTCAAAGTTTGTCGGAAAATCCCAAAACAAATCAGAAACCGTCTGTATTCTACTGCAGACCGCAGAAATAAAGGCCAATAAGCCGTCCATACCAAATTCCCCCTTTTATGACTTTGATGCTAATTCATTATTATAATTCTCACATTGGTACCCGCAACATTTAATTATAAATGTATAAAACACTAATCTTTATATTGAAAGAGATGAGCATTAGGATCCGAAAGCTTTTATATGAAAAGGTGCTGTTGCACTAAAATGCGACAGCACCATGTTTTAATACCTTATTTTGTCTGGGTGAAGCCCATGCCTTTATAGACTCTTACCGGATTTCCTCTTACAATCCTTGTATGCTCACGCCAGGCATCATTTGTATTAATCCTGTTCTTAAGGCTGAATAGTGAATGCAAAGAAAAATATGCTGTTATCTCTTCAAAGCGGGAATCTTCAACGATAAGGCATTTTAAATGCTAATAGGTTTTCAGCTTTATTTCAAGTTAAATTGTCAGGATATGCGAAAAGTAAAATAAATGAGCTATGATATTGATAGCAAAACCGGATTTTTCCAAATATAGCAATGGAGGGCTTTATGAAGATAAAGAAGACAGGAACATTGATTTTTTCCATGGTCACGGCTGCATCACTTTTTCTGAGTGCCTGCGGAAACAATGATGTACCGGTGGCAGGTACAGAAGCTGTGCAGACAACTGAAGCGGCGGAGAGCAAGGCTTCGGAAGCTGATGACAGTGCTTCCAAGAAGGAAACATCAGCAGAAGCAAAGGCTGAAGAGATGACTTATGAGTCAAAACTCTTTGATACTTCATATGTTCATACCATAGATGTGACCATATCTGAGGATGACTGGGCAGACCTTCTAAAGAACCCTACCGACAAAACAAAATATGAGGTATCTGTCAACATCGATGGCGAAGACATTGAAAGTGTGTCCTTTGCAACGAAGGGCAACACAAGCCTTTCATCTGTGGCGGATTCAGACAGTGACAGATACAGCTTCAAGGTGAATTTCGGAAAGTATGTGGATGATCAGACCTATTACGGTCTGGACAAGCTGAATCTGAATAATGTCTTTGCCGATGCCACATACATGAAGGATTACCTCAGCTACACCATTTTCAGAGAAGCCGGTGCCGAAGCACCTCTTACAAGCTATGTATGGCTCACCATCAATGGCGAGGATTATGGTCTTTATCTTGCGGTAGAGGATGTAAGTGTCAGTTATCTTGAACGTAACCACGACGGAGAAGGAGAGCTTTATAAGCCTGAAACCGAACAGCTTGACAATGTGGGCAAAGCCGGCGGAAAGAAGGGCGGCAAAAAGGGTGAAAAAACTGAAGATACAACCGGTGGAAAATCCTCTGAATTCCCGGGTGGCATGCCTAAAGGCGGAAAGCCTGATATGAATAATGAGGGATCAGACGATAACAGACCTAAAGGCGGAAAGCCTGATCTGAACAATACGGACTCGAAGGATGGCAGACCAGAAGGCGGAAAACCCGGTCGTGGCGGAGATAACGGTGACAGACCGGAGCTTCCTGAAGGAATGTCTATGGATGATATGCCGAAGATGCCTGAAGGCTTCGGAGGCGGTTTCGGAGGAACTGCAAAGGGTGCAGACCTTGCTTATTCCGATGATGAAATAACCAGCTATTCGGATATCTTTGATAATGCCGAAACCAAGGTCGATGAAGAGGATGAACAGAGAGTTATCGCAGCTCTCAAGGCACTTTCAGAGAATAAAAACCTGGATGAGTATCTCTATACGGATGAGATAATCAGATACTTTGCAGCTCATAACTTTGTCCTTAATTACGACAGCTATACCGGTAATATGCTGCACAACTATTATCTTTATGAAAATGACGGAAAGCTTTCAATGATTCCATGGGATTACAACTCATCCTTCGGAACCTTTGGCGCCATGGGTATGGGTGGTCCTGATAAGAAGGAGAGTTCAGATGCCACATCACTTATAAATACAGGTATAGACACTCCGCTTTCGGGAACTACAGCGGACAGCAGACCTATGTGGAAATGGATCGTTTCAAATGACGAATACCTGGAGCAGTATCACAGTGCATTTGAAACACTTATCAGTGAGTACTTTGAAACAGGAAAATTTGAGGAAGAAATAGATGCTCTTTATGAGATGCTTCTCCCTTATGTTGAAAAGGATCCTACAGCTTTCTATACTGCTGACGAGTTCACTCAGGCTTATAAAACGCTTAAGGAGACCTGCCTTCTGAGAGCTGAAAGCATCAGACTTCAGCTTGACGGAAAGCTTTCAACAAACAGTGATGAACAGTCATCAGAAGACCTTGTGGATGCTTCCGGAATAAACATTAAGGATATGGGCGACCAGTCCTCACTTATGAATAACGATAAAAAGCATTAACACAAAGGGTCTGCCGCACTGAAAGGTACGGCAGATCTTTTTTTGTTACCTGCAGGACCGCGTATTTTTCATATCAACTTCTTTGTTGTATAATTAAACAGGTTTTCAAGCGACTGTTCAGTCACACGAAACAGGGATGATTGTGTGGGACTTATAAAAATTATTTTAAAATGGCTAATAGAATCTTGAAAAGGAATCTTAAAAGGAGTTTTGACTATGGGATTATTTGATTCATTAAAATCACAGGCTATATCCACAATAAGAAAAGAAACAGGCAGTGCAGTTAATAATGCAGTGAATGGTGCGATGCAGAATATTGGAAAGGGACGCAATCATACAGAGACTTTTCAATTTAATTTTCTCCCGCAAAATCTGTCAGAACTTCAGGCTTTGCCGGAGGCATCATTAGACAGTGCGTTTAAGACGGCAGCTCTTGTTATAGTGGCACTTACAAGATATGAACAGGATACGGCTGCATGTTTTGAAATGCTTAACTTCTTAAAGGGACCGGAACCGTTAAGTGAGTTTGAAAAACAATTTTTAAAGGACCGTTTGTCGGGAGCAACCTATAAAACAATGTCATTCTTTGATGGTGCAACCCCCGGGAACAATTATCAACCGACGGTTCCTTATACGTTAAAGGTTAGTGAAAATCCGTATTCTTTTGATAATGAAAACTGGGCTGTAATGTATGTTACCAGTGGTGGAGCGGATTCACCGAGACCGATCAAACTACGTAAGAAACCTTCCACAGGACAATGGTTTTTAAATGAAATTCAATGCCTGTCGGATATACGCACACCTGTAGCGGCGGATCCGTGGGCTTAAAACAAAAATGGCTTTATCGAACATGAATGTAGCGGAAAAAGCAGCTGAAGATGCCGAAGCCGCAGAAAATCTATACGGATTTAGCGCATGCAAAAACAGAGTAAATACAAATATGTCAAAATATATCATTGAGCCGGAATATTATAAGGATTTCAGATGCATCGGAGGAGACTGTTCCTTTACATGCTGTAAAGAATGGAAGATTGCTGTAGATCCGGACACAAAAAAGAGATGGAAATCAATAAAGACTCCGGCAGGACTGAAAGAACAGGGCAGACTTCCGGAGTCTGTCAGTGAAGGCGATGCGCTGAATGCTTTTATAGCAAAAGCAGATGATTCAGATGTGATAGGACTGCTTCCTAATATGAAGTGCCCTTTTCTGGAAGAAGACAGATTATGCATACTTGTGAAGAATCACGGAGAAGAAGTTCTTTCAAAGACCTGCCATACTTTTCCAAGGGAGAGTCACGTCTATTCTGACCGCACAGAAAGAGCTTTGGTTTCCTGTTGTCCTTGGGTTGTTGACAAATGGAAAGACATTGACAGCCTGAGTTTCACCGGATTTGATTACAAAGATGCTGCCGTGATTAAAAATCAAAAGGATGTGTTTAGACAGGTCAGGGATCTCATGATGTATTATCTGGCCGACGATAGAGTGAGTAACAGGATAAACCTTCTAAAGGCTTTCTTTGTTCTTCTGGATATATACTCCAAAAATGACGTCAGGGATCCTGAGGAGTATCTTTCCGAAGAGACTTTAGTGGAGCTGGAAGAAACAATAGAAACACTGTTTGAGGAACCGGAAGAATCAGTGACAGAACGTAACGAGATGTTTCTTGATATTACAGAGAACTATGTAAAAGAAGGAAGATATACAGAGTTTCTTGGTCCTATGATAGATGAAGCAGAGGGATTGAAGGATTGTTCGGACTATGCTGTATTCCGTGAAAAAAACAAAGAATATGAAAAGCTCATGAGAAATTATCTTGTAGCAGAGACCTTTTCAAGTCTTCTATTTCCTGATGCGGATATTCCGGATCTCGTAATGCAGTTTGAGTGGATGATGATGGAATATGCTCTTATGGAGCATGCGGTATATCTCAAATGGCGATCATGTCCGGATAAAACAGTTCCCTACGAAACGGTTCGTGACATGATGGTACTTGTTTCAAGGCTGACAGGATATGGTATGGATGATATCGAAGAGTACCTTATCAACAGTTTTGAGGATGCTGTATGGGACTTTGGATATGCGGTTTTTCTGCTGGGATGATTTCTTCTGACAGACAACTGTCACTTTCAAAAAACAAATAATCCGAAGATCATTTTGTGTTATAGTTGCTGTATGATCGTATGATTATTCTACAGGATGACTATAAGGAGAACTCTGATGACGATTCAAAATCCTAACTATATGTACTATAAGCAGTTGGCAGATACATGGAAGAGTGCTGACGGTTCGATCACAGCCGTCCTTACTGATACCGTGCATATCACTGTAAAATATGGGGATGCAGCAATTGATGGTTATTACGATGTGGTTCCGGCAGGCCTTGACATGACGACATCAATGCAGGGATTTATGGGCCTGGGAATGATGGGGGTTTCTGATGGTTTTACATATCAGCATAACTTCGGTGAGGATCTCAAAATAAAGCTTGGTGATACAGCCCTCAAAAAAGGTGATCAGACGATTTACAACATTGCTTCCGCATGGCACGATATTGAAGACAAGCTTCACATAGACATGGTTGTTGTTTCCACAGGTGAAAAGCTCAGTTTCGTATTGTCCCGTGACGCAACAGCTTCTGCTGTAATACTGAAGGATGGCGAAGTGCAATGTGAATGCGGGCAGATTTTCTCCGGTAAGTTTTGCCCGAATTGTGGAGCGGAGCGTAAAGAGAGCAGTACATATACTTGTGAGTGCGGATATACCGGCCCCATCAGCAATTTCTGTCCGGAATGCGGTAAGCCTGTTTCATCACAATTGCAGAAAATAACTCCATCACCTTCACCCGCTTCTGCGATACCTCCTGTTGCCTTCAGGATTACTGATGATGGCGCAATAGAGCCGGTGTATAATGATGGAACCGATACTTCTGAACAGGAGCAGCAAGCCGGTTGGACATGTTCAAAATGTGGAGCCGATCTTCAGACCGGAGATACATGCACCAAATGCGGAGCGGAGATAACTAAAGAACTGCTTTTTTCGTTATCGGAATATAAGTCCACCAACCCACCCCAGTATGATGGTGTCCAGGTGTGGAAGTTTTCGGATACCCAACTCATAATGCAGAGGGGCAAGCGTTTCCGATTCATACCGGCAACAGTCATTGAGCCTGCATTAGAAATCATCAGAAAATACGGCATCGATAATAAGGAGAAGAATAAAAGTCTCATGCCGGGAATCTGCGGAGGTTATCAGACAGTAAGCTTTTGGGACGGCGCAAAGATGGTTGGAGCTTCTACAGACGATATGCCCGGAGCGGCGAGTGCATACTATGAACTTATGTCTCTGTTCATGATGGCAGCTAATGAGTAACTCTTAAGTCGGTGGACCGTGGGGACGGGATTAGTGACACTGGCTAAAGCATAACACTAACGATCAATATAAATAGACTCAAAAATATGAATATCCCGATTCAGTCAAAGGGCGTTTGACTGAACCGGGATATTCTTTTCTGTTTTATAGGGCATCTTCATCCATGGTTTCCAGCAGAAAACTGACCGGTCTGAAACCATCGTTACAGGAAATCATAGCTGACTTCGGATTCTTCATCCAACCATCATAGAAGTTTTCCCCGCCGTGAGCCAAAGCCATGACAAATGCCGACACCGTATCCCAGGCACTTGAGCAAAAAACTCCAGGCTTTTCCCAACCATTGCATATAAAAGTCTGCCCAAGCTCCATTGAACAGGCATGCTCCAGAGGATTCTCATATTCATCTATCAGGTCATCATAGTGAGCAATTTTCTTTACTGTAATATGGTCTAAAATTAGATAATATGCAAATCTTTTGTGTTGTGGTATGCTTCTAAAGTCTGGTAGACATTCAACGATTATAATCTTGAAAATTCATTTCAGAATGATCATTCCCAATTATACAAATTTTATTATCAGCTTTGCGCAGAACTGATATATAATCAAGGCGAGAGGTTTATATTTTTCTCGCTGTACTTTAGGAGCAGATATGGAACAATATGAAATAGTATGTAAATATGCTGATATAAAAGTAAAGGAGGTGCGGACATGGCTACATCAAGCATTTTTCATAACGTAGTAATTAATGATTCAAAAAAAGCAGATGCTTTCATTTCAGCGATTGAAGCATCTATAGCAGATCCATATAAGACATCAGAAAAGCCTGAGACCAAAGTTGAGTCTGATCCTGGTAAGATCAGTCATTTAATCGATCTTTGGAAAATGGAGACTGTTAAGTAAATGACTCCAATTGTTTTCAACATACTTGATTTGATCGACATTGGTGGCAGCGATGTAATAGAACACAAGCTTGCCACCTTTTCGTCGCCTAAAAATCCCGAAATTGAAAATTTTATAAAATATAGGGCGATAAGCTTTGCTATAGGAAAGCTATCAATAACATATCTTGTGAATGATGATCAGGCAGGAAATATCCTGGGATATTTTACCATTACACATAAGTCTATTATCATAAATGGAGATAACTTATCCTCCACAACCAAGAAAAAGCTAGCAAGGTATTCCCGGATGGATGCTTCTACAGGAAATTACATGGCTTCATCTTTCCTTCTGGGTCAGTTTGGAAAAAACTATGCATTAGAAAAAACAGATCGGATAGATGGTTCAGATCTTATGCGTCTAGCTACGGATGTGCTAATAAACATTCAGCGTCAGATAGGTGGAGGAATAGTTTATCTTGACTGTGAAGATAATGAAGCTCTTATATCGTTTTATAAGAAGCAAAATTTCAAAGAATTTGATGATCGATTTTCATCAGAAGAGAATCAGAAATATATTCAGTTTATGAGATTCTTCTGAGATGTTGAATCTTGCAAATTCGTAATTTTTTTAAAAAACCAGTAACAAGGTGTTTTATAATCCTGCATCGTGAACTAATCTCGATGTAGGATCATTTTTTAACACGGTATTATAAACACCATAATCCGTCGAAGTACCGCCCCGGAATGGAAGTGCAACAATAGGATCCTCTAATTTCTTTCTTCTAAAATCAATAGATAGCCTTTCCTTTCTGGGATTTTCAAACAATATCACAGCCTGAGCAAACTGTATATTGTCTATATTCAGACTATAGATAATGAACCATGTAATAGGAGACACCTTGTTTTAGCTAAGTTTACCGTAGTTATTAAAAATGATATGATAATAAGTACCGATAATAGGAAATTATAAGAAGGAGCATGCTATGGGAAATTTCGTATTTTTGAAATCTCAGTGGGAAGATTTGGCGACTACAGGTGATTTAGCAGAAAAATATGTCTTTTCGGATCCCAATACTTCCATGATTAAGCAGGGAATGTTTGCAGAAAGAATGGTTAAATATATGCTTGCATATGATGGAATAGCTGAGCCTGATTATGATAATACTCATGCGAACAGAATCAAGCTCCTAAAAAGCTATGGATTATTGCCAAGAGATATAGACGATACGCTTTATGTTATCAGAAAGATGCGTAATGATGCTACTCATGCAGGAGACGATAATCTTAAGAGAGCAAAAGATAATCTTCGTCTTACCTTTGATCTTGGTGTTTGGTTTATGCAAACCTATGGTGATTACAATTTCAACCCTGAGCCGTATGTTGAACCTGAAAAAGAATCGGTAAAGGAAGAACGGCTGGCAAAGGAAAACCGTGAACTTGAAGAAAAGTATAAATCACTAGAAAAAGAAATAGAAAACATAAGAAAACAAGGAAAATCCAATGATAAGAGAAGAAGTGTTGGATATAAAAATGCTCAGTCCTTACATTTGTCAGAAGCTCAAACAAGAGAACTTATAGACGAGCAGTTGAGACTCGCCGGGTGGGAAGCTGATACTGAAAATGTTCGATATTCAAAAGGTTCAAGACCGGAAAAGGGGACATATAAAGCAATAGCAGAGTGGCCCACTGACAGTAGTCTCGGAAATAAAGGTTTCGCAGATTATGCCTTATTTATCGGTGAGCATATGGTTGGAATCATTGAAGCCAAAAAGATGGACACTGATGTTTTTGGAGCGCTTAATGTTCAGGCTAAAGACTATGCAAAGAACATAAGGAAAAAAGATCATAAGTATGTGTTAAAGAGTTATGCCGATTATTATGTACCGTTTGTATATGCAACCAATGGACGACCATATATAGAGCAGTATAAAGAAAAATCCGGAATCTGGGGATTGGATACAAGAGAAGTGTTCAATGTTCCAACCGCTGTATCTGCGTGGCCAAGACCCGAGGAATTGGTTCTTGATCTTCAAAAAGATGTTGATGAAGCAAATAAAAAACTGGCATCGACAGGATATGAAGACCTTATGAATCCGGATGGTCTTAATCTCAGATATTATCAGATTGAAGCAATAAAGGCTGCAGAGCATGCCATCATAGAGGAACATAAAAAGACAGCACTGCTCGCTATGACCACAGGTACGGGGAAAACCAGAACCATACTTGGAATGATATATCGTTTTCTTACCGCTAAAAGATTTAAGAGAATACTTTATCTGGTTGATAGAAACTCGCTTGGCGAACAGACTATGGACACATTTAAAGAGGTTAAGCTGAAAGAACTACTCACGCTTAACCAAATATATGATGTCAAAGAACTGAAAGATAAAGAATTTGATAAGGATACAAAGGTTCACATATGTACCGTGCAAAGCCTCGTAAAACGTGTTCTTTACGATGAATCCGATTATAGACTTGGTTCTACCGATTATGATTTGATTATCGTTGATGAAGCACACCGAGGATATATCCTTGATAAGGAAATGTCTGAAACGGAAACATTATATCGTGATCAGGATGACTACCGGAGTAAATATCGTTCAGTCATCGATTATTTTGATGCCATAAAAATTGCTTTGACAGCAACACCGGCATTACAGACAACAGAGATATTCGGAAGCCCTGTATACACATATGACTATCGTACTGCTGTAATTGACGGGTATCTGGTCGATCATGATGCGCCTCACATCATAAATACAAAGTTGAGTGAGGAAGGTATTACATTTGAAGCCGGTTCGGTTGTTCCAATATATGATCCTGTAACAAACCAGATTCTTAATTCGGATCAGCTCGATGATGATCTGAAGTTTGAAGTGGATAAGTTCAACAAAGAAGTGGTCACAGAGAGTTTTAACAGGACTGTACTAAAAGAGATTGCAAAAGATATAGATCCAAATGAAGACGGAAAAACCCTTGTCTTTGCTGTTGATGATTCCCATGCAGATATGGTGACAAGAATACTTCAGGAAATATATTCAGAACAGGGTGTAAGTTCCGAAGCAATTATGAAGATAACCGGTTCAATAGAAAACGGAAATCAAAAAAGGATAAATGAAGTAATTCGTAAATTCAAGAATGACAGGAATCCGAATATTGTTGTTACAGTTGATCTATTGACGACAGGTATCGATGTAGAAGAGATTGTTAATCTTGTATTTCTTCGAAGAATAAGATCAAGAATCCTTTTCGAACAGATGCTTGGTCGTGCTACAAGACTATGTGAAGATATCGGAAAGACGCATTTTGAAATATATGATGCAGTAGGCGTTTATAAAGCATTGGAACCGGTAACAAATATGAAACCGGTGGTTGTAAGTTCAAGCACAACATTCGATGATATTGTTGAGGGGTTTGATTCACTGAAAACAGAAGAACAAAAGCAGAACCAGGTAGACATATTGATCACAAAGATCAGAAGAAATAAGTCCGGAATGAGCCAGGAAGATAAAGATCAGTTTGAACAGATGACAGGGTTTGATCCGGATAAGTTTATCAAACAACTTCAAAAGAGCAGTACCGGAGAAGCTGAAAACCTGATAAAGAGAAACAAAGATGCATTCCGGTATATAAAACGTATGCCACGGGAACATGGAAAAGTAATCAGTAACGAAGAGGATGAGCTTCGCGCTCATGACCGCGGATATGGAGATGCAACCAAGCCGGAAGATTATCTCAGAGAGTTCAGGGACTTTATAGACACACATTTGAATGAAATAGCAGCACTCAACATCGTTGCAACAAGGCCTCAGGACCTTACGAGACAATCATTGAAAGAATTACGACTCATACTGGATAGAAATAATTTCAGTGAGACAATGTTGAACACGGCTTGGAAAAAAATGACAAATGAAGACATTGCCGCTGATGTTATAAGCTTTATCAGACAGAGAAGTATAGGCGGGGCCCTTGTGAGTAAGGAAGTTCGTATTCATAATGCTGTCGAAAAGGTCAAAAAGGCGCATCCCGAACTTACAAAAATTCAGATTGGCTGGCTTAACAGGATTGAAGCACAGCTGATGAAAGAAACAGTGCTGAACAGAGAAACATTCGAATCGGCAGCCTTTGCAAATAAGGGAGGTTTCAATGTCATAAACAGGGCATTTGAAAATAAACTTGATAATTATATAGCAGAGATTAATGATGCTATGTATGCGGCACAATAAAAAACAGTGGAGATAAACAACTAATGACTAATAACGAAATAGTAGCTAAGCTTTGGAACTTATGTAATGTTCTTCGTGATGATGGAATCACATATCAGGATTATGTTACGGAGCTCACATACATCCTTTTCCTTAAGATGGCAAAAGAAACTGATGCTGAGAAGAATATCCCTGAGGAATACAGATGGGATAACCTCAGCAGTAAAGACGGAATAGAACTTAAAAAATTCTATGCAACCCTTTTAAAGGAATTGGGTGAACACGGTAGTGGGAAGATCCAGCACATCTATTCAGGCGCCAGCAGTAAGATTGATGAACCTGCAAACCTGAAAAAGATCATTACAAGTATCGATGAGCTTGACTGGTACAGTGCAAAGGAAGAAGGTCTGGGAAACTTATACGAAGGACTTCTTGAAAAAAATGCTAATGAAAAGAAATCCGGAGCGGGTCAGTACTTTACTCCGAGAGTTCTTATTGATGTCATGACTGAACTTATAGCACCACAGCCGGGGGAAAGATGTAATGACCCGGCCTGTGGAACTTTTGGATTTATGATAGCAGCTGACCGTTATGTTAAAGATCATACAGATGAGCTTTTTGATCTTTCTGAGGATCAGCAGCATTTTCAGAAGTATGAGGCATTTACCGGCGCTGAACTTGTACATGAAACCCACAGACTCGCCATGATGAATGCCATGCTTCATGACATAGAGGGAGAAATATATCTTTGCGATACATTGTCAAATCAGGGAAAAGTTCTGAAAAATTATGACGTTGTCCTTACAAACCCACCCTTTGGAACAAAGAAAGGTGGAGAGCGTGCCAGCAGAGATGACCTGACTTATATGACGAGCAATAAGCAGCTGAATTTCCTTCAGCACATATATCGTTCGCTTAATACAAATGGCAAGGCAAGAGCAGCAGTAGTATTGCCGGATAATGTTCTCTTTGCAGATAATGATGGCGAAAAGATTCGTAAGGACTTGATGGAGAAATGTAATCTTCATACGATTCTTAGGCTCCCTACAGGTATATTCTATGCTCAGGGCGTTAAGACCAATGTTCTTTTCTTTGACAGGGGTACCAATGATAAGGGAAATACCAAAGACGTTTGGATTTATGATTTACGTTCAAATATGCCTTCATTTGGTAAGACAAATCCGCTTAAAAAGGAGCACTTCAATGAATTTGTTGAATGCTACTGCGCCGGACATATGGAAGATCGTAAACCAACCTGGTCTGAGGATAATCCAGAGGGGCGCTGGAGAAAATATACCTATGAAGAGATTCTCGATAGAGACAAAACCAGCCTTGATATAACCTGGATCCGTTCCGGCGATGCAGTAGATGACAGAACATTGGGCGAGCTTTTGGATGAGATAGAAGAGAAGGCTGCGAATATAAACAATGCTGTTGAGGCATTAAAGAAACTTATTGGTGATTTGGAGGAATAAGCTTAATGGATACAAAGGCATTACGCCAGAAAATATTGGATTTAGCAATAAGAGGAAAGCTTGTTCCGCAGGACCCTGATGACGAACCTGCATCTGTTCTTCTCGAAAGAATCAGAGAAGAGAAAAAAAAGATGGTCAAGGATGGTAAGCTGAAAGCCAAGGACATAAAGAACGATACCATCATCTTCAAAGGTGAGGATAATTTACATTATGAGAAGTTCCAGGATGG